>JBBRJR010000267.1:0-3157 GCA_038218865.1 Kapaibacterium sp. (SeqCode)
CCGTTCGTCAGCAATGCCATCGAACGCATTAGGTATTCGGTACTTTTGTCAATGCCGCTACAAGTCAAGGGCACAATCCTAATGCCCATAGCTGCTGCTTTGGTTATGCTTGCTTTCAGCCGTGCAAAATTTGCTTCGCTCTCATGAGGTGGAGCGTCCAAAACTAAAAATATAATTTTAGCAACGGCATCGCCCGACCAAGAGAAATGATTCAAAGCTGTTTCAATCGCGACGTCCACCGCTTCTGGAAAATCGCCACCACCACGAGCGGAATTTGAGCGAATAAATTCGACCTGCTCATTTACCTCATTTGTGAAATTTTTACTTTTCGTCAAATAATCATCAAAAAAATCGCGATAAAAAAGCGAAGCTGTCTCTAATTCTAAATTCGGCACAGTATCTTTAATCTTTTGAATAACGTCCGCCAGTTCAGCTTTCAAATAATCTATCTCATCGCCCATAGAGCCGGTTGCATCAGCAACAAAGGCGATTTGTGCTTTATTTGGGAAGTTGCACGCCACGGGAATTTTTAAAAAATTAATACCATTTTGAAATTGCTTTGCCTGCGAGATATTATATTTTTGATTTTTATATGTAACTTCCGCTGAAAAGCCACGCCCTTTGTCAGTTTCTGAGCCGAAAGCATCAGCCCATAGTTCGGCTTTGCCAGTATTGTCAGTTGTAGCTTCCCAAATCATTTTATTGTTAGAAAGTAACTTAACTTTAGCGGCGACAATGGGAGTTTTATCCATAGATTCAAGCTGCACGACGTAGCGTTCGCGTGGTTGGACCTGCCATCGTTTAGCATATTTCGCCAGCTCTTGCTCGGAAATGTCGTTCCACATTTTCCACTTGGCAAAATCATTGATGTCTCCGGCGGTAAGTTTGCCTGCTTCGCCAATATTCTCAGTAGCAAATGTCCCAATGCCAGGCGCCTCCGAGCTTAGTATCATTCCATCTTTTGAATCCTTGCTACGAGCACCATCAAAATCAATGGAGCTTGTAAATCCGCCGTGATACCCGCGAGCATCAGCCGAATGCCGGTCGGCTTTTCTCATTTCTTGCAATGGCAGCGACAATTCCGCTTTCATAATGAATTGATAATATTCACCAAGCGGCGGAATTACTTTCGCATATATCGGCTCGAAACCTTTTTTAGTTAATTTCAATATAGCAGTTGAGTCATCAAGCGAAAAAGAGAAATATCCCATTTTATTAGTCGAATTATTTTTCGTTTTTCCTTCGATGTTAATTTTAACACCAAAGATAGGTTTGTAATTCTCATCATATACACTGCCCGAAACAGTAAAATCCTTTGCCAAAATATTATTCGACAGAAAAACAAACAAGATGATGCCGATGAAGCTTTTCATTTCAATTACTCACAAAAAACAATTGCAAATTTCTTTATTATCTTAACGTATTAAAACTGATTTTGGTTACATATTTTTTTAGTTGACAAATATTTTATTTGTAAATAATTCATTTTGGTAAAGCGGCAATTTGATATAAAATAATAGGTGGAATTCTATGAATTTCCTTAAATAAGTGAATAAAAATTCGTATATTTGCATACTATATAATACTAAAAATAAAAAGAAACAACATGGCATTACTTGGTAAAGAACAAATAATTCCAACGATGTTGGAAGACGAGATGAAAAATTCTTATCTCGATTATTCAATGTCCGTAATAGTCTCCCGTGCTTTGCCCGACGTACGCGATGGGCTGAAACCCGTCCACCGGCGCATACTCTATGCAATGCACGACATGGGGCTTTTGCCTTCGCGTCCTTATAAGAAATCTGCTCGCTTGGTCGGTGAAGTGTTAGGTAAATACCACCCGCACGGCGACTCTTCCGTTTACGAGGCAATGGTTCGCATGGCTCAGCAATGGGCAATGCGTTATCCGTTAGTCGATGGTCAGGGAAATTACGGCTCGGTCGATGGCGACTCCGCAGCTGCTATGAGATACACAGAAACTCGCATGTCACAAATAGCCCTCGGCCTCCTACGCGACATTGACAAAGATACTGTGGACTTCCAGCCCAATTTCGACGAATCGCTTAAAGAGCCTAAGGTTATGCCAAGCGTACTGCCGAATTTGCTTTTGAACGGAGCCAGCGGTATCGCCGTCGGTATGGCGACAAATATTCCGCCACACAATATTGTTGATGTCGTAACCGGAATACAAGCCCTGATAACTAATCCCGAGATTACCGACGAGGAAATGATTGCCATTTGCCCAGCTCCCGATTTCCCAACGGGCGGTATGATTTACGGCTATCAGGGCGTCCGCGATACTTACATGAAAGGACGCGGAAAAATTATACTTCGCGCTCATGTTAATTTTGAGGAAAATAAGACCGGAACTAAAACTTCCGTTATCGTAACCGAACTTCCGTATCAAGTAAATAAAGCTACTCTCATCGAAAGGATTGCCGAGCTTGTACGACTGAAAGTCTTGGAAGATATTTCGGATTTGCGCGATGAATCTGACCGCGACGGAATGCGTATAGTCGTCGAACTAAAACGAGACGCCATTCCCGAAGTTGTCCTAAATAATTTATATAAGCATACAAATATGCAGGTTACTTTCGGCGCCAATATGCTCGCACTCGTCAAAGGCAGACCTAAAGTCCTAACGCTTTTGCAGTTTATGAAGCACTTTTTGAATCATCGCGTAGAAGTAACCGTTCGCCGTACACAATTCGAACTAACTGCAGCTGAGAAGCGCGCGCATATCTTAGAAGGCTTCATTATAGCATTGGACAATTTGGACGAAGTAATAGCTACAATTCGTGCCGCTCGCGACCCGGGAACGGCAAGCATAGAATTGCAAGCGAAATTCAAACTCTCCGAATTGCAAGCCAAAGCCATTCTCGAAATGCGCCTCCAACGCTTAACTGGTCTCGAGCGCGAAAAGATTCAAAGTGAATACCGCGAAATTTTGCAACTTATTGAAAAACTGAAAGGCATACTCGCAAGCAAAGAATTGCAAATGCAAATCATCTCTGACGAACTCGCCGAGCTTATGAACAAATTTGGCGACAAGCGTCGTACCGAAATAGTTTATGATTCCAACGATTTCAAAGTAGAAGATTTAATTGCAAACGAAGAAGTCGTAATCTCAATCACTCACAGAGGATACATAAAA
>JBBRJR010000268.1:0-3144 GCA_038218865.1 Kapaibacterium sp. (SeqCode)
TGTGTTCGCCAAGATTATTGTAAGTGGTTGTTACATAAGGCTTGCTTTCAATTAATCTGGTCACGCAATTATGATTGACCTACCGATATTTAAAGGATTTAGTAGGACAAGCATCCCTGCTTGTCATTAATTATTAGCACACGAGACAGACACCTACGAATGTAAGGCGAACACATTGGTTCGCCCCTACGATCTTCTTGTCTTTCACCGACAACTGAAAACAAATAACTAAAAAACTTTCTTCCCAATGCCCAATGAAAATTTTCGGTATAATTTTTGTATGTACTTTTAAAGAATATTCTTTTTTTGCCGATACTGTCCTAATATAAAGAGGCGCGTTTTATGAGTATTATACACCTTTTAAAAATGAGGCGGCGAGTCGCACCGGTTACTTTTTATGAAAAACTTGCTCAAGACGGCTTGCTTGAAGACTATTTGGCATCATTTTTAGAAGAAAGATTCGATACAGACGAAGATTTTCGCAATGAAATGATTGACGTGATATTACAATACTCAAAAAAACCGGTTCCGAAATTAGAAAGATTTTACTTAGAAAAAATTATTGAATCACTTAGCTATTTTTTGGAGTACACTTCTCAATGGACGAAAAAGCAGCCTTAAGCCCTGAGATTTTAGGCTTGTACGAAAAAGTACTAAGTCAAGCAAAAGAATACGGCAAAGCATTCGATTTGCTCGAAAAGAGTAGAAAAGAATTTGATGCTTCGCTGACTATTTTAAAAGAACTTGCTAAAAATGTAAAACAAGAATCAGAAGAAGCGATTTCACAAATAAACACAAATATTTTGGAATCCCTTATTATTTTAAAAAATCGAACAAACGACACTATAAAATTGACAGTCGATTTGCAAGACATACAAGCCTTTAAGCAGTCCATGCTAACTTTGCGAGATGAACTTAGCCAAATTCAAACCAAGATAAATCGGCAAAGCGAAGAAATGGACTCTACACTAAAGTATTTTAAAAAAAAATCGGAAGTCGAACTTGAATCCACAATTTTAGGTATAAAATCAAAAATCGAGCAAAATCTTTCAACCGAGGGACAAAAAATTGAATTGCGTTCTAACTTACGCATTAAGCAACTTGAAAATATAATGCTAAATTTCGATGACAGAATAAAAGACATCGAAGATAAAGCAAATTCGGCTATTAAAAGAATCTCGCTCGATATGGATTTAATCAAACACGAATATGACCCTGACAATGAATATTCAAGCGGAACCATGGAGAAAATTGACTTGGAAGTTATTAATCGCTTGACCGCTGTTGAGATACAATTAACAGAATATGATAAAAAGCTCGAAGAACTTAACAGATTTAAAATAAGCTCAACGCAAAACTATTCCGACAAACGTCTGGATGAAGCTATCAAAAAATACGGCGAGGTGCAAGCGCAACTGAAAGATTTGCAGTTGAAATATTCCGGCTCGAGCTCTTCACTAGCGACCGGCATTTCTATCTTTGCTATTCTCTTGGCGGTTGTAGCCCTCGTGCTTAAATTTATTTAGTAGACTTTGGGCTTTAGATGATATAAACGAATCTATTATAACAAAAGAAAATAATAACCGGTTTCCAGAAACTGATGGTTAATGGCAACTGACAACTGCTAACTGACAACTGCTAACTGACAACTTCTAACTAGTAACTGGCAACTAATATGTTCAATTTTCTCAAAAATATTGATAAAAAAAATTATACCGCGGGCTACGGCGCCCTCGATATATTCAAATTCATAGGTCCAGGCTTGCTCGTAACGGTCGGCTTTATTGATCCGGGCAATTGGGCTTCCAATCTGGCCGCCGGCGCGGATTATGGCTATACACTTTTGTGGATGGTTACGCTCTCTACTGTAATGCTAATATTTTTGCAACACAATGTAGCGCATTTGGGAATAGCCACTGGGCTTTGCTTGTCCGAAGCGGCTACAATTTACTTGAAGCCGATTAATTCAAAACTTCTACTTTCTTCTGCTATGATTGCCTCTGTTTCGACGTCGCTTGCGGAAATTTTAGGCGGGGCAATCGCAATTAATATGCTTTGGGATGTTCCCATTAAAGCTGGTGCAATATTAGTAACAATATTTGTGCTCGTCATGCTCTTGACAAATTCATATAAAATGTTAGAAAAATGGATTATAGCTTTCGTTTCAATCATAGGTCTATCGTTTTTGTACGAGATGTCGCTTGTCAATATTGATTGGGGAGCTGCGGCAATTGGGTGGGTTGTTCCTTCATTTCCACATGGCTCAATGATAGTAATAATGAGCGTTTTGGGCGCTGTCGTTATGCCGCATAATCTTTTTTTGCATTCGGAAATAATTCAAAGCCGGCAATGGAATCGCGAAGACGAAAAAGTAATTAAGAAGCAGTTGAAATATGAATTTGCCGATACTTTAATGTCCATGGTCATCGGTTGGGCTATAAATAGTGCTATGATACTTTTGGCTGCTGCTGCTTTTTTCACAACAAAAACGCCTGTAACTGAGTTACAGCAGGCAAAAAACTTGCTTGCACCGCTTTTAGGCAGCCATTCCGCTATTATATTTGCCGTGGCGTTGCTTTTTGCAGGCATAGCTTCTACTATAACTTCAGGCATGGCGGCTGGTTCTATTTTTGCAGGCATGTACAGTGAGCCTTATGATATAAAGGATAACCACTCGAGGCTTGGGGTTGCCCTATCGCTTTTTATAGCTTTGGGAATTATCTTTATTATTTCTGACCCATTTATGGGATTGATATTTTCACAAATGATATTAAGCATACAATTGCCGTTTACTATCTTTTTGCAAGTGTGGCTGACCTCATCAGAAAAAGTTATGGGAAAATATAAAAATACTATGACATCAAAAATAACTCTGTATTCATTGGGCGTTATCGTAACTCTACTCAACATAGCTTTATTCATCAGTTTCTTTGTGTAAGATTATTAAGTTTTGCAGGCATTGGGGAAGAAAGTTATAAGTAATCGGTGGTCGGTAATAGGTAAAAGTCATTGGGTTTTCAGTTATTTAATTCCTGTGTTTTTAGTTTTCAAAAAGATTTTATTCTCTTTCAGCCTACAGCCTACAACCTAACGCCTACAGCTTAACACCTACAACCTAACGCCAACAGCTTAATGCCTAATGCC
>JBBRJR010000269.1:0-3143 GCA_038218865.1 Kapaibacterium sp. (SeqCode)
CGCATTAGCAATGGGTTAGTTCAACTTGATTCAGTTTGCGGCTTGCCTTTTAAAATACTACCCGAGGATTTCTCACTTCCACGCATAGTTTCAATAAGTCCAAATCCTGCGGAGGAATTTTTGGAAATAGAATATTATTTACCAAATGACATTTCTGCAAAATTCAGTTTTATTAATATTTTTGGCTCAAAAGTCGAAGAAATTCCTGCTACGAACTCGATAAAAGGAAACAATTTATTGAAAATTCCTATTTCGCATTTGTCGCGGGGCGTCTATTTTATTGAGTTCTCAAGTGGCTTAGTCAAAATCATAAAACCTGTGGTGGTCAAATGAGGATTTTTATTTTCGCAGCATGGTTGATATTTTTTGGTTTTAATTATTCATCTTTAGCTCAGGGCTTCGATTGGGAACTGTCGCCACGCTTGCCGCAAAATTATTCGAGTTTATTTTTTGGACTTGGCGGCAGTTATTCTCATTCCAAAGAATTTGGAGTTTTTAGTTTTTACGAAAAAGACTGCAATTGCGGCAATTTTTCTGGCGGAAAAAGCAGCGGGTTCTCACTTCAACTGACAAGCGAATATTGGCTTCCGTCTGGACTTTGGAGCTTGCGTGCAGCTGCCGGATACAATGAAACAAATCCAGAGTTTTCATCGGTATCCTCACTTCCAATAAATATTAATGGGCAGGAAAATTTCATTGATTATGAAAACACATATTCGGGAAATTTATCTTATGTATTTTTGAATTTTGGAGCAAAGAGAAGGCTGTTCGAGTCTCATTTTTATTTGGCTGCAGATTTAGGTCTATCGTTTTTAATTAACAATAAAGAAAAGCATATCGAAAAAATAGTCGGTCCCGATTGGGCGCCACCATTTTCAACAAATCCGCCATCTTACAGTAGAATAGTTGCATACGGGGAGATAAAAGACATTTATAAAATGAATGTAATGCCGATAATTTCTGCTGGGTATGATGTGGATTTAGGAACAGGATATTACATGTCGCCTGCTGTGTCGTGTGCTTTGCCTATGATGAATTTGATTTCCAGTGGAAATTGGCGTCGGACATCGTTTTCTCTTTCGTTATCGCTTTTCAGATGGTTTTAAATTAGCAGACTGTTGATTTACTGAAATTATAAATTAAAATCGCTCGCTTGGAAATACCCGTCATTTTTAATGATTGCATTTGCAATATCTGCTTCTTCGACAATTAAATTCAGCGTGTTAAGGTGAGCAAGAAGCATTTCCAGCCGCGAATTCTCAGACTTAGATTCGATTAATTTTTGCTTTTGTTCTAATGTTAATCCGCTTTTAAGCGCTATTTGAAAAGACGGCATAACTTTATCCAGCTCACTGATGAAAATCTGCTTGATAGACGTTGAAGTAATGCCTTTGGCTATTTTGTTGAATAAATGAATCGCATTGCTGAGCAAAAGCTGACTAATTGCCGTTTCATCATCATCATAGTACTCTGCCTCGGCGATGAAATAGGGCTTCTCGCCCGAAGAGAAATGATTCATTTTAAAGCGACGGCTGCCTGTTATTATTATATCCATCTTGCCGTCGTCGTAGCGGGTCATAACATCGGCAATTTCCACGATACAACCGACATCATATAGTTTACCGTCTGCACTTAGGCTGATGCCAAAAGGCTTTTTACTCCGCCAAGATTCATTTATAAGTTGCTTGTACCTTTCTTCAAAAATATGTAAAGGTATAGCTGATCCTGGGAAGACAATTGTACTTAATAGAAACAGTGGTAAATACATATAAAAACCGATAGTTATAGCAATGATTTTAATTAATTCAGCAAAAACAATAATTTAGAATTTTAATGTTAATATTTGCGAGATAGAACTATTTCAAATTCTGGAGTTGTGTCAATAAATTGTCATGTTTTTGTTCGTCTGTCAAAAGATAATCCAATAAATAAATAACAAGCGGCGAACGTGCCTCATCTTTGGATTGCTTGGCAAGCTCAATAACTTTTCTCTCCATTTCGTCGTGTTCTTCTATTTTGCTCCAAAGGGTATTAATTTCTTCTTCATCTATACTTAGTTCTTTAACTTGTAAACTATCCAGAATAAGCTGCTGCACGCGGCGGTGCATTACAGAATCCTGCCGAATGATTTCCATTATAATTTGGACAAAAGGATTTCTTGTGCTTTTAATAATCTCAGTAGTACTTTGCACAGAAGCGTCTTCAAGTTTTTGCCAAGTTTTGAGAATATTAACGAGATTGCTCTCGGCGTTATTTAATTCCATAAATAAACTCCCGTTTAAAAATTAGATATAATTAGAAATAATAGTATATAAAACCGTATAAGTACCTAATTCATTGTTAAAAATAAAAAAAACTTAAAAAAAATCAAAAAATCACAAACTTCTCCTTATATTTTCAATAAAATTTACTATTTTTGTAAACTCAATTAAAATGATTTAGTAAATAATATATAGTAATCAAGCATGGCGGTTTTCAGTTTTTTTTCAAATGATGTGGCGATAGACCTCGGCACAGCTAATACACTTATTTGGGTTAAAGGTAAAGGGATAGTTCTAAATGAGCCATCTATTGTAGCTTTCGACCGGTCTAATAAACACATTATCGCTATCGGGCATGACGCTCAAGCGATGGTAGGCAAAACTCATAGAGATATAAAGATTATAAGACCTATGCGAGATGGTGCTATAGCTGATTTTGAAATAACCGAAGGCATGCTGCGAGCTTTTATTCGTAAAGTATCGATGTCGTGGCAGCCGGCACGCCGCGTTGTGGTTTGTGTTCCCTCAGGCATAACTGAAGTTGAAAAGCGTGCTGTACGCGATAGTTGCGAGCATGCAGGTGCCAAAGAAGTCCATCTTATCGCCGAGCCTATGGCAAGCGCTATCGGTATCGGATTGAATGTCCACGAGCCTATCGGCAATATGATAGTCGATATTGGCGGCGGCACTACCGAGATAGCCGTAATAGCTCTTTCGGGTATTGTTGTTGATGAATCAATCAAAATCGCGGGCGATGAAATGACCAACGCCATTTCCAACTATTTCCGCCGGCACCACAATATATTAATTGGCGACAGAACAGCTGAGATGATAAAATGCAACGTTGGCTCAGCCGTTCCGCTGAAAGATGAAATTCAAATC
>JBBRJR010000270.1:0-3122 GCA_038218865.1 Kapaibacterium sp. (SeqCode)
GGCAGCCTCCTACGGAGTTGCCCGAAGACCTGACCACAGCCAACCCGAAACCGAAAACCATTTACTCCTTTGCATTATCAAAAAAAAAGAATATTTTTGTAAATATGAGAAATTACATATTAATACAAATAATTCGGAAAAAATAAATGACATCGAAAGAAATTAGACAGTCTTTTTTAGACTTTTTTAAAGAAAAAGATCATAGAATCGTCGAAAGCGCTCCAGTAGTGCCGCATGGCGACCCGACATTGCTTTTCACCAATGCAGGAATGAATCAATTCAAAGATGTTTTCTTAGGCGCTGGCAGCCGCGACTTCAAGCGTGCCGCCGATACTCAGAAGTGCATCCGCGTCAGCGGTAAGCACAACGACTTGGAAGAAGTCGGCGTCGATACCTACCACCATACATTTTTTGAAATGCTCGGCAATTGGAGCTTCGGCGACTACTACAAAGCTGAAGCTATCGATTGGGCTTGGCAATTGCTACATGAAGTCTGGAAACTCGACGAAACACGCCTCCATGCCACAGTTTACAGAACTGATGATGAAGCCTACGAAATTTGGAAAAAGTACCTGCCAGCTGAAAGAATTCATCGTTTCGATGAAAAAGATAATTTTTGGGAAATGGGCGAAACGGGTCCTTGTGGTCCGTGCAGCGAAATTCATTACGACCGTACGCCAGATAAATCAGGCGGGCCTCTCGTAAATGCTGGCGTGCCAGAAGTGATAGAAGTTTGGAATTTAGTTTTCATCCAATACAATCGTAAGCAAGACGGCTCGCTCGAGCCTTTGGCACAAAAGCACGTCGATACCGGTATGGGGTTTGAACGTGTTTGCTCGGTCATTCAAGGCAAAGAATCCAACTACGATACCGATGTTTTTATGCCAATAATAAATAAAATTGAAGAGCTTTCGGGGAAAAAATATTCAACAAAACTTGACGACGCGACTGGAATCGCAATGCGAGTAATCGCCGACCACTTGCGTACACTTTCTTTTGCAATAGCCGATGGCGCTACGCCGGGCAACGAAGGACGCAGCTACGTTTTGCGACGGATTTTGCGACGAGCCGCTCGTTTTGCTCGAAATTTGGGATTTAAAAAGCCCGTTATCTCTAAACTTTTCCCAACGCTGCTCGCTACAATGGGCGATGTATTCCCCGAGTTGCATTCGCACGGCGATTCGATTATGCGAATTATCAATGCCGAAGAAGAAAGCTTTTTGCAAACATTGGATAGAGGTTTGGAGAAATTTGAAGATATTAAAAAAGATTTGGCAAGTAACAAAACACAGATTATATCAGGCGAAGCTGCCTTTTTGCTTTATGATTCCTTCGGCTTTCCGATTGATTTGACCGAGCTTTTAGCTCGCGAGAGTAATCTATCTGTCGATTTGCCGGCATTTTATCAAAATATGCAAGAGCAAAAAGAGCGCAGTCGCAAAGCCCGCAAAGTTCACTCGCAAGAAGTGGAATTGCCTGCTATCGATGCCGCTACAAATTTTATCGGCTACGACTTGCTTGAGGCGTCGAGCGAAGTTGTTTTTGTGCAAGACAATTTAATATCGCTAGCCGAAACGCCGTTCTATACTGAAAGCGGCGGTCAAATTTCGGATTTGGGGACAATCACTTTAGCTGGCGAAATTTACAATATTATAGATGTGAAAAAATCAGGCGCGTCTATAGTCCATATAGCAGATAGAGATTTCGAGCCGCTTTTGGGCGCCTCGGCGTTTGCAAAAGTTAATTCAACGCGGCGCCGCGACACAATTCGCAATCACTCGGCTACGCACCTACTGCACGAGGCGTTGCGCCAGGTATTGGGCGAACACGTCCGGCAAGCAGGCTCGCTTGTTACTCCTGATTATTTGCGATTTGATTTTAATCATTTTGAAAAAGTAAGCGAAAAAGATTTACTCGTTATCGAAAAAATGGTAAACGACATAATATACAAGCAAATCCAAGTTGGCTCAGAGGTTTTGCCAATCGAAAAAGCTAAGGAAAATCCTAAAATAAAAATGTTTTTTGGCGATAAATACGGCGACGAAGTCCGCGTTATCACGATGGATAGCAAATATTCTATTGAGCTTTGCGGCGGCACTCACGTTGCAAATACTTCTGAAATCGGCATATTTAAAGTTACAAGCGAATCGTCAATTGCCGCTGGCGTAAGGCGAATAGAGGCAATTACTGGACCGAAGGTATATGATTTTATTTTGGGACAGAATAATTTAATCCATACACTTAGCGAAGACATTGAACAACTGAAAGAGAAAAACCGACATTTCGAGAAACAGATAAGCCACTATAAATTAAACGAACTGAATGAGATTTTGCCAGATTTGATAAGCAATGCCAAGGAAATCGACGGCGTTCGCGTAGTTGTGCATAGGATAGATTTGGGCACAATGGACGAAATGCGACAATTGGGCGAGAAGCTACGCGACATGCTGAAAACGGCAGGAATTGGGCTTTTGGCGGGGATAATCGAAAACAAAGTATCGCTCGTTTGCGTAGCGACCGATGATTTAAAGGGCAAAGCGCCAGCAGGGAAATTAGTCGGCGAAGCAGCCAAAATAGTTGGTGGCGGTGGTGGCGGCAAGCCGCATTTAGCCACAGCAGGAGGCAAGGACATGGAGCATTTGCCCGAATTGCTCACCTCGGGATTTTACGAGATAGTAAAAGCGATGATTTGAGGCAGTTCAGGCGGCAGGGCTTCGACTTTGTTCAGCCACCAATAGTTGTCAGTTGTCGGCGAAAGGCTGGAATATTGCAGTGGCGAACGGCGTTCGACCCTACGGGTGTCTGCCGCTTTTATTAGATATGTTTGCCCCGATAGTAGTTTTCCCCCTTTTTTAAAAGGGGAGGCGAGCAAAGTGAACAGGGGGATTTGCATTGGATTGAAGAAATCCCACTAACCCCCTTTTAAATAAGGGAGAATGAAGAAACTTATTAGATGTGGCACACCTTCGAGGTGTGCCACATCTGCCCAGAAAATCCATATATGTCGATGAGAAACAATCACGGCTATCCAGTTTACTTCGAACGTTCGGGCTTGGCAGCTCCGACAATGGCAACTCCTTATGGAACACGCCGTTTCGCTTATCGTTTAGAATATTCTTTGG
>JBBRJR010000271.1:0-3076 GCA_038218865.1 Kapaibacterium sp. (SeqCode)
CTTCGTTTTTTGAATTCAAATCCATACTGTTCAACTCTTTACAACAGAGCAAATTTCATCTCTAAATCTTATTGTAACATTCTTTGAGTCATAATTTTCCTCCGCCAATTCAATGGCATTTTTGGCAAATTTTTGTCGTAATTGCTTGTTTTCAATCATTTCTTTCATCCCATCTGAGACAGCTTTCATGCTATTTTCATTTATAATTTTTGCCCAGTCATATTTCCTTGCATTTTTCACAATGGCAGTTTCTTCGGGTGCAAAAACGATAATTGGAGTTCCGGTCACCATAAATTCAGGAGCTTTGGTTGGCATAGAGAGCTTTATATATTTAATAGCTGTCGGAGCAAAATCATAAGGCAAAATCAGAAAATCAGATTCAGAAAATACTTTCGGCAAATCATTATAAGGCACAAATGAATTGTGAGCCACACATGTATAATTTTTAATCCAGCCGGGAACTTCAGCAGTTTGAAGAATAAATTTTACCGAAAGATTTAATTCCTCATTTATGCTCTGAATCGCTTTTGCAATCAGCTCCAACGATGTTTCAATTCCAAGACCAATTCTCCCTGCATATAAAATGGTCGGACTTTCTTTTAATTCGTATTCTTTTCGTTGATATTTTTTCCAAAAATCCAGATCGATGGTATTGTGAAATGGAATAAAATCTTTTTTATACCTCGATTTATATTCTATCGTCATTTCCTCGCTAATACTCATCAAAAGAGTCGCTTTATCCAATAATTGCCTGAATTCTTTGTCAATTCGTCGATCCCAGTAATTTTTAAAAATTCCTGTGGAACTGATCATGGAAGGCCAGTCGTCCATCATGTGAAAAATCACCGGCTTTTTCAGATAAGCTTCAATCGCCAAACACAACAGAATTCCATTTCTCGAAGCCGTTTGATCATAAATGACATCGGGATTATATTCATCCAACCATTTACAAAATTCGTCGGATATTTTGGTTCTGTTAATCAATTGATAAATACCAAAATATTCAATCAGCGGATAAAAAACTTTCATAATAACGGAAATCCGGAATTTTGATTTTTCAATTGTCAGGTTTTGAATTTTTTTCTCGTTAAATTTCAAAACTCCTGAGGTATATTTCCGTTGAAAATAATTAAACGGAAAAGCCCATTTATGCTCTTTATATCCAAGCTGGTAGTATGTATTGCAAACGGTTGTATCAATGTTATCCAACAGCAAATAACCAGAACAAGCAACAGCTAGTTTATCACGATTCCAACCTTTAAAAAGGTTTGACAAAGTAATTCCACCGCCGGTATCATTATTGAATGGTTGACCGATAATCAGCACTTTAGGTAATTCCATAAAAACAACAATTAAAATAACAAATCAACGCGAAAATATTTTTACAAGCTCCTCGTCTGAAGTTTCACGGATTGTATTTGAAAAACAAATCCCGATTGAAATCCAAAGCAACAAATAATGTAACGAAAAAGAAGTGACATTTGCCGGATATAATTCCATCACCCAGAGAAGAATCCAAATTGCGGCAGCCTTTGATAATATGTTTTTCGAATGAAAAAGTCCTTTAATAGCCGCCGGAATTGTAATAAGAAGTATCAAAACAAAGCTGATAATTCCTCCTTTCAATATGATATTCAGATAATCCGTTTCAATCGTGGTTCTGTAATCCGTTTTGACTCCTAAATCGATATCCGGACAATAATACTTCCCGTTTATACCTTTCCCAATAACCCAATCGATAGCTGTCATATCTTTAATAAAAAACAATTCTACTCCTGATCTGGTGTCCTCTGTTCCTCTGTCGGATAATAATTTGAATATATTTGGTGTATTTTTATCAAAAGCATTTCCACCAAAAGTCATAAATAGAAAAATAAGGAGGAATGGAACGAGTGCTATTAAAAAATTCTTTTTTTGAGAATATAGGTACAGAATATACGAAATTACCAATGGAGTTAAAGACATAATGATTAGAGCTCTACGAGCTCTGTATATTGCAAACAGAATGCTAACAATTATCACTACGAATGCAATAGTTCGGACTTTCTTTTTTTGATATATTAATGTCAATAATATTATTCCACTCGGCACGCTAAGTATCTTAACAAAAGATTCATAGGTGAATTTAGAATTATTATTTTCGTAATCAAGATTCGTGATATTGCCTATAAACGCCACATCGTACAGTAGGAATATCAGGCCTAAAGCAATAATTACATAAACTATTTTTTTATAATAAAGAAGGTTTTTGGGAAATAACAATATCAAGGGAGCGAAATACAATAATAAACCAAACTGTGCATCAAACAATAACACTTTAATCGCATTGTAATTAAATATAAAACCATGCATAATAACCGTCATTTGCCAGAAAATATAAATTGTAAAAACGGTTCTCAGATAATCATTGGTGAATTTCCAGGATATAAGTCTAATGGCAGCTGGTATAAATAAGATCATTCCACTAAGCTGAAAAACCTGACAAACGATATAATTTACCGTGGTGGTAGTTGAAAGTGCAAAAAAGGCGGCATAGACAGTAAATCCAATCCAAAAATGGCTAAGATCTCTGCTAGTTTTGATCTTATAATTCGATTCCAATATGGTTTCCAGATCTTCGGTCATTTTCCCTGCAATTTATTTTTCTTTGATTATTTCCAAGAATTTCTCAACATCAAAAAAGTTTTTCTCAACATCCTGAAGTACAACATCTTCATTATCCCACCATTTACTAGCAAGTAGCGATTCAATTATTTCCGGCGAAAACCTGTATTTTATAATCCTTATTGGACTTCCAACCGCTATTGCATAAGCTGGAATATCTTTGCTCACCACTGCTCCAGCCCCAATTACTGCTCCATCGCCAATCGTTACACCGTCTAAAATTGTAACATTCCAGCCGATAAAAACATCATTTCCAATCGTTATTTGTTTCCTTTCTTCCCATTTATCTTGTTTGCTGTAGGTAAATCCGGCTTGTTTCATTGTTGAAAAAAAAGCCGGTGAAGTTGATATTCCGTTTAGAGGATGTGATCCCCAACCACAAGACAAATTCGGTCCGATTGAACAAAATTTC
>JBBRJR010000272.1:0-3013 GCA_038218865.1 Kapaibacterium sp. (SeqCode)
CACCCAACTATCCAAAGCTGAAGGCTTTGATTTGTGCAATTTCGCAAAAGCCGAGCCGCTCACCGAGGAAATTAAAAACTATCGGCTGTGGGTAGAGCGCGGTATGCACGCCAATATGGCATACCTTGACAAAAATTACGATAAAAAAGAAGACCCACGCTTGATTTTGCCGGAAGCAAAAACTATCATCGTTTTAGGACACCTATATAAGGTTGATAACGCCGAGACTTTTGTCATAAAAAAAGAGGAAGGAATCATAGCTCGTTACGCTTGGGGAGATGATTATCACGATGTGCTTGCTCAAAAAGCAGACAATATTATTTGCGCTTTAGAAAAAGAATACGATTGCCTCGCAAAGCGGTACGTAGATACCGGCCCTGTGATGGAGCGGGCTTGGGCTGCCAAATCTGGCTTAGGCTGGCAGGGAAAAAACGGCAATATTATTAATTTCGATATTGGCTCGTATTTATTTTTGACCGTAATAATTACTTCACTGGACATTGAGCCAGACGAACCCGTGCAGGACTATTGCGGAACTTGCCGAAGATGCATTGTGGCTTGCCCTACTAAAGCAATCATCGAGCCTAAGGTAATTGATTCTCGGCTATGCCTGTCGTACTTAAATATTGAGGCTAAGCCCGATGAAGCAATCGCAGATGAAATAAAAGCCAAGCATAGCAACCGCCTCTTTGGATGCGACATTTGCCAAGAAGTTTGCCCTTGGAACAAAAAAGCAAGATTTACTTCCGAAGAAAGATTTTTGCCGCGTTTGGGACAAAAAGTATTAAATTTAAATGAAATTCTTGCTATGCATCAAAGTGATTTTTCGGAGCGTTTCCGCCACTCGCCCATAAAACGCAAAAAGCTTGCAGGTTTGCAAGCTTTTGCGGAAATCTTAAAAGAATTTCAAGCGGATTAGATTTACTCTATATTTTCATATATAAATTTATTTCTTTTTGCTTTTGGCAAATATCTTATCGGCTTCTGGGAAAAGCGTGGCAGCTTTTTGCAATTGATTATCCGCTTTGGAGATAACCAGCATTTGCTTAGAGCGATCCCAAATCATATTTGCGAGAATTGATTTGACCATCAGTTCCAAATATTCTTTATCGGTTTTGTAATCATCGTCATTCCACACGATGCCTTTCGATTCGCTCAGTTTGCGGAATTCTTTCAATTCAGTGTCCGAAAGATGATAATCTTTATAGAAGCCATTAAAATTATCGCCGTATTTATCGCGAAGAGCTTTGCCACTGTTCAGGTATGAATTAACAAACTCATTTAGAACGCCTTTGCTTCGTATTTGGAAGCTGAGTTTAGTAATCGTATCGGATTTGACGATATAGTCAGGCGTAATTCCGCCGCCGCCCAAAACAGTACGTCCAGAGCGAGTTTTGTAAAGTGGAATTGAGTCCAAAATTATCTTATCGTCGTCTTTTTTATCTTCGTTTTCTTTGCTAATTTGCTTTTTGATTTTTTCGATAGCATGGTCAATATTGGCGCCTTCTTCAAGCTCAAGGCGTCCCATCAGATTGCGGTAGCCTGCTTTATCTTTGTATGGGCGCTGGATGCTTCGTCCCGACGGAGTGTAATATCTTGAAATAGTTAGGCGGAATGCCGAGCCGTCGAATACTGGATATTGGCGTTGCACCAAGCCTTTACCAAAGGAAGTAGTGCCGACAACTAAGCCGCGATCCAAATCTTGAATCGCACCGGAAACAATTTCGCTTGCCGAAGCCGAGCCAGGGTTTATCATGACGATAAGCGGAATGTCTTCGAGCTGCTGCCCTTTGTTAGCTCTGTAAACCTCATCGAATTCGGTGAGGCGACTTTTGGTGTAAACAATTGTATCGCCGCTACCTGGCAAAAACTCATCGGCAACTTCAAAAGCTTGATTTAAGTATCCGCCTGGATTGAATCGCAAGTCAAGAATCAACTTTTTCATGCCTTGGGCTTTCAGCTTTTTGGCAGCTTCGACCATTTCATCGTGAGTGGTGGAGCTGAATCTATTAACAGCTATAACGCCAATGTCTGTATTTGGCAGAATATAAGCGCCATCGACGCTATATAGCGGAATTTTATCACGAACAATAGTAAAGTGCAGAACGTCTTCGTTGCCCGGGCGGAAAATATCGAGTTTCACGATGGTTCCTTTTACGCCGCGAAGTTTTTTGGGAACGTCGTCGCGCTTTATGCCAACAGCATCAACTCCGTCGATTTTCACGATTTTATCGCCGGCTATAATTCCAACTGCTTCGCTTGGACCCCCAGAAATAGGGGAGATGATAGTAATAGTGTCGTTAAGCATATCAAATTGTACGCCAATGCCATCGAAAGAGCCTTGCATATCCTCATTAACTGCTCTCATGTCTTCAGCTGTAATATAGACAGAGTGCGGATCGAGTTCGTTAAGCATGCCTCTTATGGCTGATTCTGTCAAAGTCGCTGAGTCCACTGGATCGACATAGTTTTTGACGACGGTATTGAATACTTCCGTGTATTTTTTCAGCTGGTCGTAGATGTTGTCAGCTGATATAAGCGGCTTGACTAAAATACCTCCGACAAGTCCGAATGCCACGAGCATAACAGCTAATATTATTTTTTTACTCATTATTTATCCATAATTTAAATTTTAATATTTTTTTATACTATTACGAATTAGACGCTTATATAGTTTCGTTTTTATTAATTTTTATTGATTACTGATAAAATTTATGATTCGTCGCTTGATGTTTCTTCTCTAAATTTTTTCTTACGGCTGCCTGAGTAAATTTCATATTTTTGAAAGCGACACTCTAAAGCGCCGTTGTAGAGAGGAATTTTCCGTGATGGTCTAAGCCCAATTTTTTTAAGTGCCTCGCGATTCGATGAGATTACCCAAACATTGAAACCCAAAAAAGCTGTTTTCATAGCGGTGCCGATTGTACCGTAAAGCTCGAGCATATCGTCTTCTTCCAGCCGTTCACCGTAAGGTGGGTTTAAAATTGCAACGCCCATTTCGGGCAGGTCATCA
>JBBRJR010000273.1:0-2995 GCA_038218865.1 Kapaibacterium sp. (SeqCode)
GCCCCTTCGACCTACGCAGATTTGATTACGCTTTATCAAAATGGCGTGCGAAATGTCGTAGCTTCATCTGGTACGGCATTTACTAAGCCACAGCTGGATTTGCTGAAACGCTATACAAATAGTCTGTATTTTGTATTCGACAGCGACTCAGCCGGCGAAAAGGCTACTGATAGAGCAATTGAGCTCAGTTTGGAAGAAGGGTTTGATTTGCATATTATTCTTTTGCCAAAAGGAGAAGACCCGGACAGCCTCGTTAGGAATCACGGCGTGAAGTATTTCGAGATGCGTCGGGGTGAAGCCGTCGATTTTGTGGACTATTTAGCCGAAAAGCTTTTGGCAAATAATCCAAATACGCCACAATTCAAAGCCGACACAGCACGGCAAATTATAGCTCTTATTTCAAAAGTTAAGGATAGATTTCAGCATGATTTTTTCATTTCGAAGCTGGCACAACATCTTGATTTAAGCGAGAATCAGGTTAGAATTTTATATAATGAAAAATCTAATGCAGAGACACGAGAAAGAAACACTCCGCGTGAAGATGAATTTATTAATTTTTCGCCGCCGAATGAAAGCAGCCAAAATGAAAATAATAACAATGCTGCCGAGCGCTTCGAGCAGGAAACCCCCACTGGCGAATCATGGGCTTTGAACTTAAAAGAACTTTTGCCGGAAGAAAAAATGCTTTTGCAAATTGCTTTGACTTTGCCCAAATACTTCACAGCACTAATCGACAAAGGCGTTAGCGAAGAAACTTTTTTTACAGAAACGGGGAAATTGCTATTTAGTATAATTAACGATTATGTTAATGAAATGAATATTATAGAGGCACTGCTCGAGAGCGAGGAAATCGATAATCGCATAACGCAAGCATTGATTGATATACTTATGGAAAAGGAAAAGCCGAGCGAGAACTGGATTTTGCATGACCGGTCTATCCAAGAAATCAACAGGAAGGATATGGTAAACGATATACTTTGGAGATTGGACGTAAGAACAATTGATTTGGAAATTCAAGAAATTAAATTAAAGATTAACAACGCCTCCCCTGAACAATTAAACCTTTTGCTAAGCCGCCAAATAGAGCTCTCTGAAAAAAAAGACAAACTTATCACCGCAAAATTGCTGAAATAATTTTCATCGTCTCGCCTCGACAAAGCCAATGACATTACTCCTCGGAAAATAATTCTTTGTAAATTGGAAATTTATTAATATATTATTTTTTTTAACGCATTGAAAAAATTAAAAAGTGGTGAGATTATGAAAATTTTTAGGATTTTGTTAATATCTTTTGGAATATTTTTCTTTTTGCTGTTTACTATTCCGCTTATTCTCCCCACTTCTTCGTATGTAGAAAAATCAATAGTGATACATAAACCTATCGATGATGTTTTTGATTATGCTTTGGATTTGCATAATTATCAACAATGGAGTTCTTGGACGCATTTGGACAAGACTGCGAAATTCGAAGTAATCGCGGATTCCACCGGATTTACCCATAAGATACAATGGACGGGCGATACATTGGGCGATGGCTACCTTGTCCGCCGGAGGATTGTTCGTGATTCTATAATTGTTTCCGATATGATATTAATAAAGCCTTGGGACAGCAAAGCAGTAGATATTATGAAGTTTGAGCCTACCTTGGACGGTGTAAAAGTTTCGTGGGCGAATAAGATGCAGATGGATTATCCCTTCGGACGATATATGGGTCTTGTCATGGAATCATTTCTTGGCGATGACTACCAAAAAGGTCTGCAAAAGCTAAAAACTTTTTGCGAGGGAAAAATTAAATCCAAGATGTTTGACATAAGCGAAATAGAATCTATTTCAATGCCCGTTTATTACATAAGAGACACAACGAGTTTAGAGCCTAAAAAATTACAAAATAAATTAGGCATGGCTTATGCCGAACTTACTCACTTTTATGAAACAAATAAGCTCGACAAGCCAATCTCGCCCATTGCGATTACAAATAATATAAATGATTCAGTGTGGCATTTCGATGCTGGATTTGCAGCTGCCGATACATCGCTAAAAGTAATTGGACGTGTAAAAAAAGATATTCTCGCGAGCAACAAAGTACTGAAATGTGTTTATATTGGTCCGTATAGTAACGGCAAGCTGGCTTATGCGCAAATACATAACTATATGCAAATTAAAAGTCTTGTCGCAAATGGACGTCCTTGGGAGATATACATAAATGACCCGGCTAATACCGCGGATTCCCTTTTGATTACTCATATTTATTATCCCGTGAAATACAATACAAATAAAATGACTGCCAAAAAATAAACTCCTAGAGAATTTATTATAATTGCAGACTGTTGATTTTCAGCAACTTATTCTATTTGAGCGCGAATGATTTGTATTTATTAAAAATTAAATCGAAATATGAAAAGAGACGAAAATTTTTACTACAAGGTCTATGAAATAGTAGCAAAAATTCCTTTTGGAAAAGTAACAACTTATGGCTCAATTGGCAAGGCAATAGGGCTTCGGTCGTCTGCCCGCTTGGTAGGGACGGCTTGCCGAACAGGTGCTCAGATTGAAGCGGTACCGTTTCATAGAGTTGTAAATAGAAACGGCGAGCTTACAGGCAAGATGAGTTTCCCCTATCCAGATTATATGAAAGAAACATTACAAGCCGAGGGCGTCGGCTTCATTGATGAACACGTGGACATGGAGCAATTTTTCTGGGAGCCAGAAGTTTAGTTTTCTGATATTTATTTTTACAATTCTACTTTTGAGTATAAATTATTTTCCCGAATAAGCCTCAAAACTTTTGCCGGTAGAAAGTCAGATATGTCTTTGCTTTCGGCTATTGCTTTTCTTACCAAAGTAGAAGTAATTGGCATCTTAGGAGAGTTTAGCCAGATTGGCTTTTTATCGAAGTAGCGGAATATTTCTTTTATCGCTTCTTTAGCCAAAGTGTTAATATCTTCGGGCCTCGATACTATGCAAATCTGAACAAGTCGAGCAATTTCGAACCAAT
>JBBRJR010000274.1:0-2990 GCA_038218865.1 Kapaibacterium sp. (SeqCode)
CTTAGTGCTTTTGCTCAATAGGAAACAAATCTTTTTCGGCACTCCCCAAGAAGCCTTTACCGACAGCAATTTACAGCGCACATTTTCACATTTGGGGCACAACCACAACGTTACTTTTGGATTAAAAAAATAGCATGCTTGAAATATTCTTACTTCCATTTATGCAAAGAGCGCTCGTCGCAGGATTGATTTTGGGTGCTATTACTGGCTTTTTCGGCGTTTTCGTAGTCCAAAGAAAAATGAGCTTTTTGGGCAGCGGTATTTCTCACGCAGCTTTCGGCGGGGTGGCGTTAGGTCTTTTGCTCGGCGTCGAACCTATGCTCGTAGCTGTGCCATTTTCGCTAATTGTCGCTTTTTTGATTATCTATCTGAAAAATAAAACCAGCTTAGGCTCCGACACGACCATCGGCATTCTATTTTCGGTAGCAATGGCTTTGGGTATTATTTTTCTTGCATTAAAAACGGATTATTCAGCCGATGCTTATTCATATTTATTTGGCTCTATTTTATCCGTTTTCCCAAGCCATTTGATTACTATTTCCGTTATAGGCGTGGTAGTTGTTTTTGCAGCTGTAAGGTACTGGAGCCGTTGGGCATACTCAACATTCGATAGCGAGCTTGCCCTTTCTGACGGCGTCCCCGTCAAAACCGATGAATATATACTCACGCTGATGATAGCGCTAATAATTGTCGTATCTATCAAAATCGTCGGCATGCTATTAATCGGGGCTTACTTGATAATTCCCGCCGCAGCCGCGAGATTAGTTACTCGTACTTTTTTTCAAATGACTATAGTTTCAGTGGCTGTGGGAGCTTTGAGCAGCGTAGCCGGACTTGTTCTGTCCTACGTTATCGATTTGCCGAGCGGAGCAGTAATCATCATGCTCCAAGTTGTTATACTCATAGCTGCTGGTTTTTTTAGTAGAATTGCAAGGTAGTTAAGGTAGCAGGTTTCAGGCGGCAGGTGTCAGCAGCAGGTTGTCAGTTATCAGTTTTCAGTTTTCGGGAAAGAAGGGCTTTAGGCTTTAGGCTGTAGGAAAGAAAGATTTAGTACGTTGCTTGTGCGTAGGTCGAAGGCAACAGAATAATTTAGCTTAAAGTCTTCAGGCAATAAAAAATGTAACTTGAATAAGGGCTTAATATGAACTCTCCCCGACCCTCTCCTTTGGAAAGGGAGGAAGAAGTAACTGTGTTGTAGCGGCTTACGGCGCTTGAATATCTGGTTCTTTCTGAGGGTGTCTCATAAGGAAAATTCGACTATTTAGCGATAACCAGCGAAATCTGAATTAATCTATATCGCATAGCGATTATATTATGGTAATAGACAAATTAAAAGCAAGTACCTTACTCCGTAGGAGTTATATATAATCGCTACGCGATAAATGCCTTTTTAATTGTTAGGTGTTACCATAATTAAATCGCTAAGCGATAAGAAAGACATTATAATTCAGCATATTTCTATGAAAAATATAACTTATTAGACAACCTCCTGGCACTGAGGTCAATGAAATTGCCGTAATACTGTTCATTCAAACCTATGTTTCCTTATTCAAGTGCCATTGGGGGGCGGGGGTTGTTTAAAATATTAATATCTCTCAGATTGGCCATTCAACATCCGAGCCTGTCTTAACTCGCACTTCTGACTTATGAGACTGCTTCAAGTTTTCTGTCTTTCGCCGACCACTGACAACTGACCACAGGAAACCTTCTTCAGCCTGCCACTAGTTTACCCGCCCTCTTCGCTTTCAATGTAGGGCGACTTGCCTATACGGTAAAAATCTAAGATTTCCAAAAAACCATAATTCGACATTGTTCCCGCTTCGATATTATTTTTTTGCCCATGCTCGCGCATATATTCTAACATTCCCTGCTGTTGCCACAGGAAATTTTGAGAAAAATCTGGAAAGCGACGAGCTAAAATGCCATAATGATTTAGAGCCGGGGTTGACCAAAACCACAGAAATAAATTAATCCGCCCTTGCTCGTCCGCTAAACAAAGTGCTAATGGTAAAATAGAATTGAGAATTAATTCACGCCGGAAAGCGGCTCCTTCATCGCCGATTTTTGATTTGAGCAATTCTAACATTCTGCCCGGTATATTCAAATTGTCGCCCGCATTTATCGAATATAAAAAATCCATCACCTTCGATGAGCGTAAGGAAATTAAAATATCATGCAATTGCCGTGAATCATAAACGGGACGACGACGCTTTTTTTCAAAATTATCTATAAATTCCGATGCTAATTTGCCGAGTGTTTCCTCTATCGAAAAATGATGCCGAATCGTCTGTGCTTCGGAGGCTTTTCGCAAAATTCGGACAAGCGCGAAATGCTGCAAATCTTCTGCTGAACGCAAAATTTCTTCTGCATCCTTTTTATCCGGCTCAGAGTATTTTAATACCTCTTTTTCGTCTAATATAAGTGTTTCAAATTGCTCGTTTTGGGGGATATTATTATTAAATACTATATGCAGAACAACAGATTTATACCGCTCGTCGCCAGAGTGGTTATGGTTTGTCCAATCCGAGGCATTCCGGTGAAACTCAGCGTCTCCAATAACTATGAAGCCGTTAAGCATCATCCCCATATCCAGATAATCAGGTCCCGCAAAAGGATTTATCCGCCCGGGCGAAAGTATCTGCAAGCGCTTTCCGCTAGTTGTCGTCCATATCTTAGCTGGCTCTTGCAAAGCCCGCTGTACGAATTTTTGTAATGCTCGCTCATTCATTTCAAATACCTTTATAATGATATTATTTTAATTATCGATGGTAATTATCATTTCATAAAATTATTTATTTAATAAAGTCGGAAACGCTTTCGATATAATAATTCTTATATTTATAAAAACCAATATTTTCCAAAAAGCCAAATTCCAGTCCCATTTTCGAGATTGATGGATTTTTTTGCTCAGCGTAATAGTTAACAATCCAAGCTTTTCGTAGCGTGTCCATAAAATATACATCTACGCCTTGCTTCCACTTTGCCCCGCA
>JBBRJR010000275.1:0-2990 GCA_038218865.1 Kapaibacterium sp. (SeqCode)
GTTGCTTTCTCTTTTGGAAAAGCTGTGGCGTTTCCATTTCTCAAAGTCAACGCCCACGCCAGATGTAACTATATAAGCGGAGGGAGCCAAAATTTGAGCAAGTTTTTGCTCGTCGTCCGTTATGGCGAAGCAGACATCGACTTGTGGATAAATCATAGCTTCTGCTTTTTTGAGCAATTTCGATTGGAATGCTATAAAATACTTTTTGGGGTTGTACCAGCTCAATTTTTTTGCGTATTGATCCCAAATTCTATATTCAATGTTATGTAGTCTTAGCCCTACTTTTGCGCCGAATATTTCTTTGAGTTTTAATCCTAAGGGAGCCATCGCTGTATGGTCGCAGTGAATGACATCGAATTTCTCTTTTTCATAAAGGTCAACTAAGAATTTTAAAATTTCATCTGAGTAATGCTTTTTTAGGTAGGCTGGACGAAGTGAAAAAATTGAACTGATTGCAAGTTTGAGATTGTTTTTCAGATTGTGTTTGTAAATGATAATCTTTCCGTACTCGGAAGCAGCTTTTAATGCGTCTTGGTCTATTCCGTTTTCGGATAAGCAGAAATAAACAACCTCAGCCCCTTGTTCGTGGAAATATTTATAAATATTAGCAATTCCAATTTTCCCTCCGTCGTCAGCAGGGAAAACAAATTGTGGGGAAAGTTGTAGTATTTTCATTAATTCAACCTATTGTTTTTTCAAAAATAAGAAATAGCTAATTATTTTCCAATTATATTAATCATATTTTTATATTTAGTTTTGGAAAAAACAAAAAAAGTAATAAATTTGAAAGAATATTTTATTCAATGTAACTATTTATTTGCAAATTTATTATTATTATTTTAAAATACTACAAGGAAATAATGAAAAACCTTTCGTTACTATTAATATTTTTTTCCTTTATCCCCTGTTTTGCAACTGATTCGGAAGCAATTATGAAGTTCGGCGTCTTCGGAAACGCATCGATAAATTCTCACTCAGCTGATTTCAGCCGCATACCGGACTGTCCGAACTGTTCGCCGGGCTTTCGCACGGGTAGCGGCTTGGGTTTAGCCTTCGGCGGTTTGTTCGAATATCCTATCTACGAAAATTGGGTGGATTTTGGGCTAAGAGCTGTCTATCAGGACTTCTCCGCACTGCTCGAAGCTAAAGAAAAAACCGTAATAATAGACGATAATGAGTTGCGTCAAGGAGAATTTACTCATACTTTCGATTCAAAGCTCGCCGTTTTTGCTTTTGAGCCGCACGTGAAGCTCCGCCCAATTAATTATCTACCTTATTTTAACTTTTCCGTTGGCTTCAATTTGGGTTTTTTGACAAAAAAAGAATATTCCCAAAAAGAGGAAATCACTCAACCGGCTGATTATGGTACATTTCTTAACGAAGATGGGAGCGACTCGCAATCTCGCATACGCAATGCCTTCAAAGGCGAGCTTTCCAATGCATCTGGTTTAAAGGCGGGTGTTTATTTTGGCGTTTCGTATGAATTGCCACTCAATGCTGAGCGTAGTTTATTACTTGAACCAGAGGTAAATTATCTTTTAGGCTTAAATAATATAGTCGATAACCCTCTGGTAAACAAATGGAAGAGCAATTCCTTGCGTATTGGTGCCGCTTTGAAGTACGCTTTGTTGCCAAAAAAGGAACCCGTCAAGCAATATGAAAGACTTGAGCAAATAGATACTCTCCGGATTGAAACAGAAGGTATAGAAACGATTGCTTTTGCGTCCGGCATAGCGACATCTACCAGAGAAAAAATCTTTTCCAAAGACGTTGAGCTTTTGCGGGAAACATTTTATCGCACCGATACGATTAAAATTCCTGTCGAATACAACGTTACGGCAGCCGTAGAGGCTTACGGCGTTACTTCAGATGGAAAAATCGGCAAAGCGAATGAATTTCTGGTGGAGGAATTTGTTTCGAACCGAATGGATCCGCTTCTCAATTATATTTTTTTCGAGGATAATTCTTCGGCTATCCCCGAAAGGTACGAAACCCTGACTTCGCCCAGTGCCGAAGTGTTTAAATTGGATAGTTTATACAAAAAAAGTACGATTGATATATATTATAATTTGTTGAATATCATAGGCAGTCGAATGTCTGAGTTTGCGAAGGCAAAAATCACTCTTTCTGGTTACAATTCCGATTTCGGCAATGAAAAAAGTAGAACTGACTTATCGGAGCAAAGAGCTAACAACGTAAAGAATTATTTAGTGAATTCGTGGGGAGTCTCTGCTAACCGAATATCTGTTCGCAAAGGCAACTTGCCAACGAATCCTTCGACGCCGCTTGATGTTCCTGAGAAGATTGCAGAGAACAGACGAGTGGAAATCACGGCAGACGACTATCGTATTTTGGAGCCTGTTTACATCGAGAACACACAAAGGTACTCGACGCCCTCTATGGCGAAGTTTAAACTTGCTGCTCGAGCAGACCGCAGCATCGGCAAATGGGAATTTACTGCTCACCAACAAAAGGGCGATGAAGTAATCACTTTCGAGCGTCAAGGAGAAGCAAATCCACCGAACGAACTGGATTGGAATTTCGTTAATCGAGAGGAAACCATCTCGGAGCTTTCCGAACCAATAGAATATCAGTTTATTGTTTATGATAGTAAAGGGAAAAAATACACAACGCCGCGGGACAAGATAGTTTTCAAGGTCGTTTCAGTAGATGAGAAAAAAGCCGCTTCGACAGATGATTATCGAATTGACAAATACAGCTTGATTTTATTCGATTTTGATAAATCTGAAATCGCTGGCAATAACAAGGAAATCGTAAATTTCATAAAGAAAAAGATTAAGCCGGACTCTTCGATTGAAATCAAAGGCTATACCGACCGTACGGGCGAAGATGATTACAACTTAAAACTCTCCGAGCGACGTGCCGAGCAAACAAAAGCTGCTTTAGGTGCAAAAGAAGCGACGGCGTTGGGCATTGGCGAGATTGATTTATTCGATAATGACTTGCCCGAGGGCAGGTTTTACTGTAGA
>JBBRJR010000276.1:0-2949 GCA_038218865.1 Kapaibacterium sp. (SeqCode)
TCCGCCGTAGAAAGTGGACCACTCTCGCGTGCCGTCTGGTTTGAATTTAGTGATGAATACGTCGTATCCGGTGGTGCTGCCCGATGTTTGCTGATGAGCGCCCGAAGTTGCAATATTTGTATTAGAAAAAGTGCTGCCCGCCATGTAAACGTTCAAGGTTTTATCCAAAACGACGGATTGGCTTAAATCATAGCTGGAACCGCCAAAATATGTGCCCCAAAGCCTATTTGGCGGGTCGATTATCAATGCTTTTGATAAATCATATTTTGCCACTGAAAATGATATTGATTTGTCGGAATTCATCGAAAAAGAAGACTTTATAGTATCTCGTGTTTCGCTCTCATTATTTGAAATTTGATATGATACAGGCTTTGCCTGCTCCAACATCCCGAAAGGAGTTTCGACCGATAAGTTTCCGTTTTCGGTTATTTCATTGCCGAGAGCGCCAGCGAATTTCAGCCTTATATTATCTGGATTGCCGCCTTTTTTGACGATGAAATCATATTGAACTTTCCCGTCAGAATTTGCATAAATAACAAAGTCAATATTTGGATAGATATTGCTTAATTTCACTCGGGAATATTTTTTAACAAAAGTAATCCCATTGGGGCATTGAGGCAGATAATAATTATTGTAATCGGGAAATTCATCTTCTCCGCTCGCCATCGCGAGGGACATAGAATTTTCAAATATCATATCCAGACGATAAATTTCAAGAGGAGAAGTTTTATCTAAATTTTCAAGTGACGAAATATCTGATTTGAAAAATGAAAATGATATTTTATCTTTATAAATTGATACAGAGCCGTTTTCCGCACTTGCCAAAAATAAAACATCACGATTAACTTTGCCTCGGGCATCGACAATTTGCCCTTTATTTTCGATAAATTCTATTCCGCTTTTCGAATATGTAATCGGTTCGGTTTTTTCTATCGATTTCGAGTAAAGTGAATTACTCAAAACTACCATTAAAATAGCAATAATAAAACTTTTCATCAATCCCCTATTCCATCTATCATATTTTTTATTAATCCTTAACAGCAAAATTAATTAAAAATGCGCTAAAAACACTTAAAATTATACTGTATGCTCTTTTCAAATAAAATAAACTGATTATTTATATATTTAATAACAATTCAAATCCTCGAAAATTTCAATTATTTGCTTAATTATAAAAAATTAATTGTCGTCATATTCCTTTTCATTCATATTAAATTTATACAAATTATCAATCAAAACATGCCACTTTCTTTAGCAAATTAGTACAAATTTCCATTTTTTTTTAATAATACAAATTCTCCTAAATTTAAGATAGCAATGCAATGCCAGGTATGATATATTTATTTTTATGGATAATTGTTAATTAGTTGTTATATTTGTGTTTGTATTAAATGTAGAATTAAATAAGGATATGCCGATGGCACTCTTTGACAGAATTAAGGATTTCTTCACACGGAAATCAGCCGTCGCCGAAGGTGGCGGAGCCAAAGCAATCGAAAAACAAGTTTCTATGGGTAAAATGACTGCCCGCCAACGTATCGAAGCACTTTTGGACGGCAATACCTTCCACGAATACGATATGTTCGTCGAGCATCGCGCCGAAGATTTCGGTATGGAGAAAAAGTATTTGCCCGGCGATGGCGTTGTTACTGGCACTGGAAATATTTCAGGCTTTCCGATTTGTATTTATGCTCAAGATTTCACCGTCGCTGGCGGCTCTTTGGGGCTGGCACACGCCCGAAAAATTACTAAAATGATGGACCACGCCATGAGGCTTGGCTTGCCGCTTATCGGCATCAACGATTCAGGTGGCGCTCGCATCCAAGAAGGCGTAAACTCTCTCGCTGGCTATGGCGAGATATTTTATCGCAACACGAGAGCCTCGGGCGTTATTCCCCAAATATCCGTTATTTTGGGCCCATGCGCTGGCGGCGCCGTTTATTCGCCAGCACTTACCGATTTCGTGTTTGTTGTGAACAAAATTTCAAAAATGTTTATCACAGGTCCTGAAGTAATTAAAACAGTTTTAGGCGAAGAAATTTCGATGGAAGAGCTCGGCGGCGCCCGCGTACAAGCCGAAGTCTCCGGCAATGCTCACTTTTTTGCCGAAACTGAATTAGAATGCTTCGATCAAATCAAAAAACTCGTCAGCTACATTCCTTGGAATAATCGCAAAAAAGCTGATAAATTCCAACCAAAGCAGCCCGCGTTCGAAAAGCCTATCGACCAAATTATGCCAAAAGAGCCGAGCATGCCCTACGACATACGCGACGTTATCAAAGCACTTGTCGATGGCTCCGATTTTTTGGAAGTTCAAGAGCATTGGGCAAGAAATATAGTTATCGGCTTTGCGCGTATCAATGGCGAAACAGTAGGTATCGTTGGCAATCAGCCGCTCGTTATGGCAGGCGTTTTGGACGTGGATTCCTCGAACAAAGCAGCTCGCTTTATTCGCTTCTGCGATGCGTTTAATATTCCGCTTTTGACTTTAGTAGATTTGCCAGGCTATCTCCCCGGCGTTGACCAAGAGCACGCAGGCGTAATTCGTCATGGCGCGAAGGTTCTCTACGCTTACAGCGAAGCGACTGTACTCAAAATGACTGTAATTTTGCGCAAAGCCTACGGCGGTGGCTACATCGCTATGTGTTCACGCCACTTAGGCGCCGACTTCGTCTTCGCCTGGCCCTCAGCAGAAATAGCCGTTATGGGTCCCGAAGGCGCTGCAAATATTATTTTCAAAAGTGAAATAATGAACGCAGAAAATCCCGACGCCATGCGCAAGGAAAAGGTTGCTGAATATACTGAAAAATTCGCAAATCCTTACAAAGCTGCTGCTAATGGCTATATCGACGCAGTTATTAGCCCTGAGGAAACACGCGACTATATCATTCACTCGATGAATATTTCACAAAATAAAGAAGATGTTCCACCAAAGAAAAAGCATGGCAT
>JBBRJR010000277.1:0-2911 GCA_038218865.1 Kapaibacterium sp. (SeqCode)
ATGAAATCACGCGTGGTATCGAGACCTGCGTCGAAGTAGCCACGACTTAATATATCGTATTGCTTTTCGGAATATTCTAAGAAATTCTGAAATTTTTCAAAGCTGCCGGGTGGGCGAGAGGCAAGCTCTTTTTTCATAAATTCCATATCAGGATCCAAATCGATAACTGTGCCGTCCTCGAATATATTTCTCCAATGCGGCTTAACTGGCTGCATTGTGATATAATCTGCCATGTTTTTGCCAGCAGCATCGAATATATTTTTGAAATACTGCGGCAAAGTCAAAATCGACGGACCCAAATCAAATGTATATCCTTTTTCTTTGAGAAAATTAAGCTTTCCACCGATTCTCTCGTTTTTCTCGAATACTTCGACGTCGTAACCTGCAGCTTTGAGCATTATTGCTGCCGATATTCCGCCCAAGCCTGCGCCGATGACAACTACTTTTTTGTCTCGCGCTTTACTGAAATTAGTACTTTGAGGATTCATAAAATATTCCTTATATCAATAGGAAAAATTGTTATAACATAAAATTAAATAAAAAGCTAACATGAAATTAATAAAAAAATTTCATAACTTTTTTTAGTATTTCGATTGATGTCTTGTAGGGCGGATACGCCACTGGAATATCCAGCCAAAAGCTTTTGTGCATAACCGCTTTTTGGTGCGAAAAAGTATTGAATCCGAATTTGCCATGATATTCGCCCATTCCGCTTGCCCCAACTCCGCCAAATGGCAACGTGTTCGAGACTATCGGATGAATTGTCCCGTTCACGCAAAAACCGCCAGAAGAAGTATTTCTCATCATACGTTTGATTTTAGCTTTATCTTTCGTGAAAAAGTACAGTGAGAGCGGCTTCGGCTTGGAATTGATTTTCCTTATTTCGTCTTCGAGCGAATCATAGATAAATATAGGCAAAATCGGTCCGAATATCTCTTCGGTCAATAGCGGAGAATCGGGCGTAATGTCAGTCATAAGTGTCGGCTCGATGTAAAGCGTTTGAAAGTCAGATTTGCCGCCTTTTATGATTTTCCCATCACGGAGCATACCTGACAATCTCAAAAAATGCTTCTCGTTGATGATATGCGTAAAGTCAGAATTCCCTGAATTTTCTGGATAGAATCTATCGATTATTTCAGTTAATTTAGCAATGAAGTCATCGGCTATTTTTCTATTGACCAACAAATAATCAGGAGCTATGCAGGTTTGTCCGGCATTAAAGAATTTTCCGAAAGCTATACGCTTTGCAGTTACTTCCAAGTCAATTTCGCTATCGACTATGCACGGATTTTTCCCTCCTAATTCCAGCGTAACAGGCAAAAGATGCTCTGCGGCTTGCTTTAGTATTATTTTGCCAACACGTGTGCTGCCCGTGAAAAAGACACAATCGATTTGCTCGCTGATAAGCTCGCTTGTTACTTCGGGCCCGCCTTGGACGACTGCCAAGTAGTTTGAGTCAAAATTATCACTAATTATATCAGCGATTAATTGAGATGTAAAAGGAGCGATCTCCGAAGGTTTCAGCACTGTGCAGTTACCCGCTGCTATGCTGCTTACGAGTGGCGTAAGCGACAAACCAAGTGGATAATTCCAAGGGGCAATGATTAGCGCCGTGCCGCGTGGCTGGCTAAAAATATAACTTTTCCCCGGTTGATTTATAAACTGAGTGGAGACTTTACGAAGCTTCATCCACTTTTTCAAATTCTTTGCAGAAAAATCGATTTCTTTCGTTATAAAAGAAATTTCGCTTGTATAACTTTCAGTTTTGGATTTATTCAAATCACTGCGTAAAGCTTCATAAATGCGGCTTTCGTTTTTTTCGACGACACGTTTTAGCTTCATGAGCATTTCTAAACGGAAGGCGTAATGCAAAGTAGCTCCCGTTTTGAAAAACTGTTTTTGTGATTGCAATAAATCTGAAATAATCATATAATTCCTACTATTAAAATTACAGTGCAATTCCCTCTTTGTTCATTATTAATTCGGAGGAAATCCTGCCTGACTCAAATATAGTAGGCAAGCCACTTCCTGGGTGCGTGCCACCGCCTACTAAGTAGCAATTTTCAAATTCCTCGAATTCGTTATGTGGGCGGAAATAAAGTAGCTGTCCCATATTGTGGCCCAAATTAAACGTAGCGCCATTATATATGTCCATTTTGTCTTCCCAATCATTCGGCGTGATCATCCGTATTTCTTCTATATGCTTTCTGATGTCGGTCATTTTCGAGCGCGTTTCGAGCAAGTCAATTATTTTTTCTTTGTAGCTTTCTTTATGCTCGGACCAATCAACGCCGCCCGTATTATTTCCTATCGGAACCAATACGTACAAAGAAGATTTGCCGGCAGGCGCCAAGCTCGGATCGATTATGCTCGGGTTATGTACATAGAACGACGGGTCGTCGGGTATGACGGAATTGGAAACAATTTCAGCTACATTGTGTTTGTAATCTTTGGCAAAGAATATATTGTGATGACCGATATGTTCGTAAATTTTATCTAAGCCGATATAAAGCATAAAAGTAGAGCATGAGTATTTCATCTTGCTGATTTTTTTATCGGTGTATTTCTCTCTTTTGTCCGACGGCACTAATTTTTTCATTGCATAGGCAAAATCGGCGTTGATAACGACGTAATCAGAGTTTAGAATTGTTCCGTCTTCGAGTTCAATTCCTTTTGCCGTGCCTGATTCAACAACTACTTTTTTCACCGGGCTGTTCAAGTGAATTTTTCCGCCCATTTCTTCAATAATTTTCGCCATGGCTTGGGAAATATTGTGCAAGCCGCCTTCGACATGGAAGACGCCACCACCATGCTCGATATAGGACAAAATGCTAAATAAGCCCGGCGCTTCCCACGGAGACATACCAATATATTTAGCTTGGAAAGTAAAGCAAATTTTAAGCATATCATC
>JBBRJR010000278.1:0-2900 GCA_038218865.1 Kapaibacterium sp. (SeqCode)
GAACAATGTGATGATACGGGCATTTTTTAACACCCCCCCGCCCCCACTTACAAGACGGGGAGGAAGAAGTCTATGAGATGCAACACCTTACAAATATATTCTGTTTCTTTCTGGGGCTGCCTCAAAAGTTATTGTATTATAGAAATATGTATAATTTACAGATTTTTCCTAACGCGTAGCGTTTTAATTATGGTAACACTTAACAATAAGGAATCTTTTTATCGCGTAGCGATTATATATAACTCCTACGGAGTAAGGTACTCCTTACTAATTTGTTTGTTACCATAATACAATCGCTATGCGATATAGATTTATTCAACTTGCGCTAAGCTAAGTCTATCAAGTAATTGAGACTTTAAGAAGAAATCCCCCGACCTCTTTTTTAAAAAATGGGGAAAGAAGAACCTAAAGAAAAAACTCGTAAGTCAATGATAAAAATAGATTACCGCTTTCGCGGGAATGACAAAACTTTTTGGATTTCGACTAATGAGACAGACTCTCGGAAAGAGGTCAATGTAATTACAATAAATTAATTAAAAAATAAAATGAAAGCAAAATATATAATAATAGCCGCATTGTCTTTTGCATTAGGACTAGCGGCGGGTTGCCTGCTAAATACGAATAATCAAAGCATTCAGCCACAAGTCTCGCAAATGGAGATTTTGCGGGATACTGTATTCGAAATTCGTGAGGCTAAGCGAATTTCGATTAATGCGCCAGCAAAAATTATAACGAAGGACACAGTTCTGCTGCTGACGTCGGCATTCGAGGCGCGGCTGGACACAATTTTGCAAACGGATACGATAGAAATAATCTACCGCTTTCCGGAAAATCTACTAAGCTTACGGCTTGCCGCTCTGCCAGATACTTTGGCAAGATACAATTTAATGCTATTAAACCCGAAGCCCGAGCCGCAAGTAAATATTTGGCTTGAGCGGCTTTCTATCTTTGCTTTCGGATTAGGGCTGGGCGCGGTCGCAGCTAAATAATTTTTATTCTAAAAAAGGAAAAAAAATGGAAAACAAAAAATTTTTAACGCAAGAGCTCGTTACGCGGGCAGGCAAATATTCTTTTTTCAAGCATTTAGGGATTTTACCGAGTGCGGATAAATTACTCTCGCGGCAGGGCAAAACCTACGACACGCTTCGTGATTTGAAAAACGACCCGCACGTTTGGGCTTGCATTCAATCCCGCAAAAGCGGACTATTGTCGCTCAGTTGGTCACTTGAAGGTACTTCGCCTCGCAAAAGCGAAATAGAAAGAATATTGGACGAATTAGATATTTATTCACTATTTTGTGATATTTTGGAAGCTCCGCTTTTTGGCTTTCAGCCACTCGAGATAGTATGGGATTACAACTCAAAGAGCCAGCTTGGATTCGTACCCAAAAAAATTGAAGCAAAGCCGCAAGAGTGGTTCTTTTTCGACGGGGAAAATAAATTGCGAATTCGCGGCGAAAGCGTAGATGCCTCTGCTGTTGCGCCGCCAGAGAAAATCCTTTGCGTTTTTCACGATGCATCGTATCAGAATCCTTACGGCACATCGCTTTTGAGCAAATGCTATTGGTCATGTACATTCAAAAATGGGGCGTTGCGATTTTGGATAAATTTCATGGAGAAATTCGGCATGCCCGTAGTGCTTGGCAAATATAATCGTGGAGCAAGCGAAAGCGAAATCAAGGACTTGCTTGATGCTTTGTCGTCTATGTCGGAAAATTCAGTTATTGTTTCGCCGATGGATATAGACATCAGTTTGGAGGATCCGGCTCGCTCCAGTTCAGTCGAGCTGTATCATGAATTAATTAAATTAATGAACGCCGAGATAAGCAAGGCGATACTTTCTCAAACGCTGACGACTGAGCTTGACACGGGCTCTTATGCCGCTTCTCAAACGCATTTGTCAATTCGCAAAGAGGTGATAAAATCGGATATTAATTTAGTTGAAAGATGCTTGAATAATTTGATTCGATTGATTTATCAAGTAAACGGTTTCGACAAAGATGATATAAAATTCAAGATGGGAAAATAAGAAATCGAGCTGTTTTGCTGCCAAAGTATGCAATTTTCATATATTGTAATCGTTTATTTTTTCAATTTACAACTCGAATTAATAATAAACTAAAGGTATGCTTAATGAATCGATTTCAAGCAGTAATAATTTTTATATTAATAATGGCTTCATCACAAATATTTGCAGCCGCCGAAGCAAAGCTAATGAGATACCCAAATACTTCCCGCACTGAAATAACTTTCAGCTATGGCGGTAATATTTACGTTGCACCGCTCTCCGGCGGCTTGGCTCGAAAAATAACATCAGCTAAGGGACAAGAGCTTTTCCCGAGGTTTTCGCCCAATGGCTTAACAATTGCTTTTGCTGGCGAGTACGACGGCAATTCTGAAATTTACACAATTCCCTCGGACGGCGGAATGCCCAAAAGGCTGACGTACGCAATGGATATGCCCGATATTGCCGAGCGGCAAGGTCCAGCAAAAATTATAATGCAGTGGACAGCCGATGGCAAAAACGTGCTATACCGCTCGCGGCAAGAAAGCTGGAACGTTTTGACTGGAAAACTTTATACAGTCAATATCGCTGGCGGCTTGCCGCAGCAATTACCCGTAACTCGCGGCGGCTTTTCCTCGCTTTCACCTGACGGCACGAAGCTCGCTTACAATCGCATTTTTCGCGAATACCGCACGTGGAAACGCTATCGTGGCGGGCAAGCTGACGACATTTGGATATATGATTTTAAGACCAAGAGCTTGGAAAATATATCCAATAATCCAGCGCAAGACATTATTCCAATGTGGGCAGGCAATAAGATTTATTACCTTTCCGACCGCGACCACGCAATGAATCTTTTTTCTTATGATTTGAGTACTAAACAAACAAAAAAAGTA
>JBBRJR010000279.1:0-2847 GCA_038218865.1 Kapaibacterium sp. (SeqCode)
AAATAACAGCGAGCAAGCAAAAGCTTTGCCTTACTTGATACCGAATCAATCTCATTCGAAACTACCGACAAATGTGTGCGTGCCGAATCGCAACGACCCATTTCGTAGAGGGCTTGAGCCAAATACCACCGTCCGAGCGATCCTGTCGGGCGGAGCATTACGTAATTATTAAGTGATTGTGCAGCTTGCGAATAATTTTTAGAGAAATAAAATATTCTGCCCTGCTCATACCATGCTTTAGCATTTTTTGGATCTTTTTGCGAAAGTGTATTCCATTCTTGTAGCGAGCGAGTGAAAAGTTCGTTTTTCAAATCTTCATCAATTTCTCTGGTAGCCAGCCAATAGTATGACTGAGCCAATTTCATTCGTGCTTCGAGCAAATCCGGATTCAGCTTCAATGCCTCTTCGTAATTGCTTTTGGATAATTCATAAACAGTTTGTTTGAAATACAAATCGCCCAAAACTATATATGCGCGGACGTTCTCTGGATCCATCTCGCGGGCGCGTGTTACGGCGATTTCTGCCTGTCCAATTGAATCGGCACGAATATATACATCAGCTAAAACAAGCCAATTAGCGACTTCTTTTTTCTCTTCATTTGTTAACTTTCGCAGCATTTTTACGGCTTCGGAGTGATTGCCCGTAGCGGAAATAGCATTAGCTAATTTACGCAATACAAATGGCTTATCTTTTATGTCTTCTGCTTTTTTAAATGTAGCAAGCGCTTGGTCGTATTTGCCAAGTTCCATGTAAACGTCGCCGGCAATTAAGAATAAGTCCACATCCTTTGGGTTTTCTGCTAAAGCAGATAGGATATAGCCTTCTGCTAGTTCATAATTGCTTTCACCCAATGCGTTGATTAAATTATTTTTCGCCGATTGAGCGAATGCCATTGATGCAGTCAGCAAAAGCATTGCCGAGAATATTAAGATTTTTGTCTTCATTTAGTCCTCATTTATTAAAGTAAATTTTGCAAATTTTGGTACTACTCCGGCTTCTTTCAAGTAGCGAGTAACGATTGCTTCGCGAGCTATGAATGCTCCGAACCAAAAGGGAAGGTTTTTAAAATCTTCCAAAAATATGGCACTGAAAGTTACGGTGTAAGGATAAAGTCCCTGAATTATATAAGCCTGATGAACAGGTTTTGGCGTTATGTATTTGCCAGTAGAATCGGCGTAGCCAATTGGTATGGTCTTAAAGTCTAAGTTTCTTATGACATTGTGTAAATATAAAACGCCGATGCTGTTTTGATTATTTTTCACATATTGCTTTACCGAATCGACAGTTGAAAAAACTATAAGCTTTCTCGATATTTTATTCGAGCGAGCCGGTAATCTTTGCAAATTAGCATATATTGACGAATTTTGATCGCATGTTACAATTGTAGGTTCCGCTTTTAAAATTTTGTAGTAATCGGTAAATTTTTTATTTGTGGTCAAAACATTATAAATTTCTGCATCGTTCAGCGTATCGAGCGGATTGTCGCGTCCTGTGAAAAAGCAAAGAGCGTCGTCCGCTATTTCTTCGCGGGCGTGTGGCTTTACGTCGAATTTCTGCATAAGTGAATCTTCGTCATGCAAGTAATCGCGGGCGATGATTATAACGCGGGCTTTGCCAGATAGCAAGTTCGACATAACGTCGCGAGCCGTGCCAGTTTCGATCGTCAGCTCGACGTCCGGATAAAGCGAGCGATACATTTGAAATGTGGAGTCCATAAGATCCACAAGCGTGTTGTCGCAGTAAGCGGTAAGTTTGCCGCTGTTCATAGTTTCGACGTCTTTTTTGCTAACCTCATTTTTTTTGTCATTGCATGAGGATAAGAAAAAAGCAGCAGTTATCAAAAGGATAGCAAAAGTAGAAATTTTGAGCATATAGCTATTTTTCGTCTTCATCTTCGCTGTCTCCTTCGTTTATGTTAAAATACCTGTTTGTTTGCGTTCTATACATAGATAAACGATAAATACCGAAAAGAGTAACAACGACGCCCATAACTGTAACCAAAGTAGAGTCATTAAGCTTTTCGCTGAAAAACACCCCGAAGGTAATCATCGCCAATCCAAGCGAGATCATTATTATTCGTATTGTATAATTTAATATTTTTGAAAACATTTTTTTTCTTTTTTAAAAATTCAAATTAAAGTATATATTTTAAATTTCTCTATTTACGAAAAAAAGACAACGCAAGAGCAATAAATTGCTATTAATTATCTTTTTTTTGCAAATATCATTCAAAATAATTCCTAAAAAACTTTTCGATATATATCAAGGCATCGAAAAATCGATACTTTTACAGTTCATCGAAACAAAAAGCCGGCTGAGTTATTATTTGCTCAGCCGACATTAAAAACAATTTAGCGTAAGCGGAATCTAATCGGGATACTTACCCAGCAAGAAATGGGCTGACCATTTTGTATAGCCGGTGTAAATTGTCCGTATTTTTTCACTGCTTTTTCAGCTGCATCGTTGAGCAATTGGTTTTCCGAATGCTCGATAAGTGTACGCGTTGCGCGTCCAGTTTTATCAACCAAAACTCGCACGGTAACGGTGCCTTCGACGCCAGCTTTGCGAGCGATGTCTGGATATTCAACTAAGTTTTGCAACTTGCCTAAGTCCACTCCGGGTTCTTTTTCGACTGCGATAAACTCATCTGGAGCTGGCTCTTTTTCCTTAATATCAACTTTAACTGTTGCTTTCGCATTGAAATCGATATTTTTAGAGAAACCACCAAAGTCTTCGCCATCGCCGCCGGCTGCCGAAGCTCTTGCTATGTCTTTCGTAGTAGCAAAGTCCTTCATATCGGGCGTGATTTGAGCGTCCGGCACGGGGATAGGTGTTCCAGCACGAGCC
>JBBRJR010000280.1:0-2836 GCA_038218865.1 Kapaibacterium sp. (SeqCode)
GTTTGGCGGCATAATATTTTTTATGCCAGCGCCTTCTATATTCAAATCATGAAATTTCAATCTATAAATTAAAGGAGTTGCAGCAGCGTAACCCGTTTGAATATCTTGGCTGCCCGTGCCGTTGAATGCAACTGTAGAGCCAGTAACGATAAATCTGTCGGAAATAGGATTGGGGTCGAATAGCAAACCAGAAATATCTAAATTACCATTGATATTTATCATTCCTGATGGGTCGAGCGTTACGTAAGTATTGCTGCCACGCGAGCCTTTTAGCTTAACATTGTGATACTGCGTTACAGCTGGCTCACCAACGCCGAATGGCACACTGCTCGGAATACGGAACGAACCAGTTCCATCGAAAGTAATTGTTCCGGCATTAAATATTGCATTTTTATATTTTGTTGGGAAATTTTGAATTGAAAATTCACCGCCACGCATAATTATTCGTCTGCCTGTGGTGTCGCCTGTTTCGCCATTAATGGTGAAATTACCAGTTTTGAACGTGTGGAAAGTTCCTTCGTTGATAACCAAAGAATCCTTGACTAACACTGATTTAGAAAGGCGAACCGAATCAGCCAAAGCTGTTTTGTTAATCACAAGTGAGCCAACAATATCAGGCAAACCGTTGCCGGTTGTTTGCTTTTCATTGCCGAAATATTCATAAATTCCGGATTGAGAAAAGATCCTAAAAGTGGACTGAACGTTGCCTAAAATCCCAGATGACGTTATTCCGTCTGCGCTGGAAATAGCAATTGTTCCGCCGGGCTCCACAAAAAGTGAGTCGGATTGCACAACTGCGTTATGATCAGTAAACGCAAGACGTCCGCCAATCTGAACTCGAACGGCATTTACATCTGGTGTTGTTACTGGAACGCTAACAGTTTTGCCATTGCCAATAAACACTTTATCGTTCACGGTTGCAGGGTAGGTAGTTGATGGAGCGCCTGTGTAGCCTTGCTTGGACCAAGTTGCAGGGGTATTCCAATCACCATCGGTTAGGCTATAGTAAAAAGTAGAAACAGCTTCTTGTTGTCCAGCAGTCCACTGTCCATCAAGCAGAAGAGTGTGACCAATTGTATCTTTTTGATTTACTTCATCCACATAGAAACGATTGTTTACTGGTTCGACACCATAGCCTGAGCCGGCATTAATATAAAAAGTTCCGACGGGCCCATCGTATTTTCTATAGAAAAGGCAAAGCATATAAACTTCTTCATTGCCTTGCACTTCCGATTCGCTATAATTGAAACGAACATTATAGCCACCGCGGTTAATCACAATATTAGTGTAATCGGTTTCCCAATATTTTTTTAAAGATACTCCATGCACTTCCACTTTTGGATGCTCTGCTGCGATGCAACGCATAGAAAAGAAAGCGCCAGCTGAGCTTGTTACTTCGCCCTCATTTAGAACAATTCTTCCCGGCGTATAGTTGCGAGTAACGGGATTGGCAGTGTCGAGTGGAGTGCCAAGCGGAAATCTCAAACTCATATCTGAGCTTAAAGTTGTAATAACTGGTAGCTTTCTAATTATCTTACCACCCAAATCTTTCTCGCCACTTGTCATAATAAATTTGCTTGGATTGAATGGGTCAAGCAGCGGGTCTTGCAAATATGTAGAAGTAGAATCAGCGTAAATCATTGCAGTTTCATCGATTGTCAAATTAGAGCGATGAATATTCAGTATATTATTAGTAACCAGGCGCAATTCCTTAGCAATAGTTAAATTAGTCCCAGACGAAAGGCTAACCATAGCCGGACCTAATTTTGAAATCCATAAATTTTGCAATGACAGTGAATTTCCCGAGATACTGTCTTGAAACATTCTGTAGAATCTTAAAATACCAAGTAAATTTTGAGTATAAGTGCCATAATTTTCAAACTTTCCGGAAAGCCACAAATTGCTTTTTACTGTATTATTATGCTCAAAGGCACCACCGGATTCAATTTTCAATCCGCCATTAGCAGAAACTACTGCATTTGGCGCCAAGTAAACTTTGGCTCCATTGGAGACGGTCATTACTTGCGCTTTAGCAAATATTGGCAAAAGCAACAACAAAGCCGAAAGCAATATTTTGCCTCTGCCAACTGTTCCCAATATTTTTGTAAATGCTTTTATCATATATATACTTTGTTTACTTCTTAAAAAAACCAATTTTTGATGCCTATTTCTATATTTTTTTTCGGTTTCAAATTCCGGCATGTGTTCAAATTTATCTACTTTCTTAAATTATTCGAACTAAATAATTCACAAGCTCAATACCTTTTGAAATTGCTTTATTTGATTACGCAAGAAATCATTCACTTGTTGAGAACTTTGAAAAAACTCAGCAACATCATCAGTAAGCTCTACAACTAATTTTTTATGCGCTACAAAAGGATTTGGCTTGAATTCCATAGAATCAACGTCGTATTCTTCTCTTAATTCGTCGCTAAGGTTTTCACTACTGTCATCAACAATTGTGATTGTATGATTCATAAATTCTTTATTTTGCGTTTTCATAATATTTCCTTTCGTTATTAGATGCTAAACGAGAGCTTATAATTCTTATTTTGTCATTTCTATCTGTATAAGACATAAATAATATTCTATTCTTAAACGAACAACCTACAATAACATATCTATCCTCAGTTGAAGAATAATCGGGATCGAAACTGTATTTTGCAAATACATCGTCAAATACAGTTGTTGCTTCCTCAAAACTAACAATGTGTTTGCTCAGATTTATTTTAGCTTTCATTTTATCCCATTCAAAATTAAGCATTTATACTTCCAGTTAAAAGTTATATTTTCTTGTCTTCTCCCCCATTCTTCTTCTTTCTCCCCCTCTTGTAAG
>JBBRJR010000281.1:0-2835 GCA_038218865.1 Kapaibacterium sp. (SeqCode)
TGGTACTGACAGCTCGGCGTACCGACGGCATAATCTACTTAAATGAAAAAGGCTACATAGCAGAGCCAACGCTCTACGGCGGGCTTTCACGTTCAGTTTTTGCTGCTCCGCAGAACCATTTTGCGCCTGATTCATTTTACAAATCCATTGCATTTGTCGAGGGAAACAGTGTCAATATGATGACTGGCTTGCCTTCTTTGCAGCTTTTGATTGGCTTGCCGACGAGGACGCAACTACGTTTTCGCTTTTGGACTTTGCCGCTCAAGCCGGTAAGTGTAAATTACTTTATGCTCGGCATAAATCAAAACATAGACAAGCCGCTGGGTTTGTTTGAAGACACGACAATGTCTCTCGCTGCGGGCTTTGCTTATAATTCCCTTAGTCGCTCGCCGGGCTTGGAAATTAGCACTTTTGCCGCTGGATTGCATTTTAGCAAGCATTGGGGACAATTTGCGGCTACCCTTGGGGCGCAATACGAGGGCTTTTCGGGTAATTTTAAAGCAATTAGGACAAATTTCAATGCTGACGACAAGGTAAACAATCCGTATCCTGAGATACGCAATTCATCAGATTTGGCATTCGACATAGAGTCATTCACCAGCTACCGCTTCGGTGGCGGCATTTCGTATAAGTTCGGATTCGCTGAATTTTACGGCTCGGCATATTACGCCTCGCAGCCCATTTTGGCAGCAGGACTGACTTTTTGGATTTACGAGCAAGCAGAAAAAATGCCACCCGAGCCAGAACCAGTGCCAGTTGCGCCAGAAGAACCCAAGCCCGTGCCAATTATTGTCAATGAAATGAACATACCCGCAGAGCCAAATGTGCCAGAAGTTTCGGTGAAAATCGACGAGCCAGTTGCTAAGAAATTAAGCGCTTCAGTCGAGGCTTTCTCTGTGGAAAACGGCGTCGAAAAGCCGCTTTTGACTATTAATATGGAACAGAATATATCGCGGCACGTTTCGCCACTTTTGCCCATGATTTTCTTCGAGGACGGACAAGCGGAAGTACCCGCCAAGTACTCTAAAATTACCGCCGATTCAGCTGAAAAATACATAGCGGGCGACGTTTCGCAAGGGAATGCTCTCGATGTATATTATGAGATAATGAATATCATTGGGCGGCGAATGCTGCAATATAAAGACGCCGACTTAACGCTTACGGGGACAAATTCCGGCAGCGGTAGTGAGAAAAACAATACGCAGCTTTCAGCCGAACGTGCAAACAACATAAAGCTATATTTGATGAGCGTTTGGGGCATCGAAGCAAATAGAATTAAAGTGATTGCACGAGATTTGCCACAAAAAGCCTCAAATACAAAAGATCCCGACGGCATCGAAGAAAACCGCCGCGTTGAGATTACAAGCGACATGTGGGAAATCGTTGCTCCGTCGATAATATTAGATACCGCTCGCATGATTTTGCCTGCTAATATTCTCTTTAAGCAAACAGCCGAAGCAGAAGCAGGCTTAAAGGATTGGAAGCTTTACGTCGTCTCCAATACTCAAAAGGTATTGGAAAAAATAGGCACGGGGGATATTACCCCGAAAATCGATTGGCAGGTGCAAGAAGATGAGGTCATCAAGCGAATGATAAAGAATAATCTGCAATTCAACATCAGCGTTTCCGACCAAGAAGGCAAAACATATTTAAGCGAAGTGCATTCTTTGCCCGTTAAGCTGCGTACGATAGAAAGAGAAACGGCAGCTCGTGGCGACACTATTACGAATATTTATGATTTGATACTATTCGATTATAATAAATCGACGCTTTCGTCGGATAATCAAAAAATAATCGATATGATTAAAAAAGAATTGCCCCAAAACGCTATAATTAAGGTTACCGGTTTTACTGACCGCATGGGCAAAGAAGATTACAATCAAAAGTTATCGCTTTCGCGTGCCAAATCTGCCGCCGGCGCTTTAGGCAAACCCGGTGCAGAGACTATAGGCTCGGGCGAAAGCCTTTTGCTTTACAACAATGATTTACCCGAAGGGCGATTCTACAGCCGTACAGTTATTGTCGAAGTAAAAATTCCTGTCAGATAGGGAAATTCTTCAAATTTTTATAATAGGAAAAATCATGAAAAATATATTGTTAATTATAATATCGTCCATATTTTTAGCCGGCTGCGTAGCCGAAAATATTGAGGATTTCAGCCGATTTACTTTCCAATTTCCGGTGAATTTGCAATCGACATACTACAATCGTAATGTGCCGAATTTATCGCGGGATTTCTCGAATTTAAACACCTATCAAGAATACTCCGACAATCGCGATAGAATTAGCAAGGCTTTGGCTATTCAATTTAATTATTGGATCGATTCGCTTGTAAAAGAAGACGGCGAGCCGTACAATCCAGAAATTGACGATTTGTCGTTTGAGTATGTAAGCTATAAATTAGTTTTTGCCCGACCGAAACACGGTAATTACTTTGCTGCCGATTCTGCCGATTTCGAGCCGGATCCGAATATCGAAGAGTTTGAATTGGGAACGTTTAGCAATGTTGAATTAAATAAATTTTATCGTAACCCATCGCATATACTTGACGTGCCACGAAACATATCAGCCAAAATATCGGAATTTTTGCTTACTACACCGTATTTTTACGTTGTTTCAGAATATAGCAAATTAACAAATCAAGGCAATAATAAAGTCAAATTTCCTTATATGAAAACGCGATTCGATATTGTTGTTCGATTTGAAGTAAAAGTGTAGGGGTTTTCGGTTATCAGTTATCAGTTATCAGTTATCAGTTATCAGTTATCAGTGAAGAAAGGTTTTGGGCTTTGGGCTTTGGGCTTTGGGCTGTCAGGTTTCAGACGTAAGGTGGCA
>JBBRJR010000282.1:0-2785 GCA_038218865.1 Kapaibacterium sp. (SeqCode)
ATCCCGTCTGTTTCATTGCACCATCAGCGGTCATCGCCTCTACTTTTTTGACGCCGATTACTCTTGCCAGCTCTTTTGTCGAGACTTCTTTGTCCCCGTGCATCAGTACGAGTAGTGGATATTCTTCGCATTCAAAAACTAATGTCTTTATTACTTGGTGTTCTTGTACTTTAAGCTCAATCGCTGTTTGGCGAGTGCCGCCCTTCTCTTCGTAATCATATTCATGCACCGCGAAACTCGCTCCCTTTGCTTTTATCAAGCGAATTGACGGCGTCATTGGCATTTCTTTTTTTGACATTCTCTATTCGTCCACTTTTTTAATTTTCATATTTTTATTTATTATTTAAATTATTTTATATAAAGTAATTTGCTCTATTTCTTTATTGATATGAATAATATTTTTATTAATACCAATCAAAACTATCTATTTCTCATCGGACACTATCTCTGCATCGTCGCGCTTTATTACGACAATTGTCTTATCGTCATTATAGCTTGACTCCGCTGAAAACTTTTGTGCCGCCTCTATTATCATGTAAGTTATTGTTTTGCTGGTTTCTGCCCGATATTTTTTAACCAGTTCGCAAATACTTTTCTCGCCGAAGAAATTTCCGTTCTTATCCATCGCTTCACTTATTCCGTCTGTGTAAAGTACAAGTATATCGCTCGGCTCTAAAGTGATGTTTTCGACTGTGAAACCCTGATCTTTTATTATTCCGAGTAAACCGCCGGTTGGTTTTAAGAAATAAAACGTCTCTTCTTTACTTCGGAACAAAATTGGAGCGCAATGTCCGGCGTTTGCATAGAGAACAAGCCGATTACTGGACATCGTTAGCTCGCAATAAAACAACGTTACGAAGCGTTCATAAGGGAATGTGTCAAATATTAAGCTATTGAGCCGGCTAAATAATGGAGAAATGCGCGGTGAAAAGCTAAGTCCCATCCTTATTGCTCCCGAAACGAACAATGCTTGAATAGCTGCCGGCAAACCTTTGCTTGCTGCGTCGCTTATAACGATCCCGACTCGCTCTTCTTCCCTAACGCCGCTTTTTATATAATCAAAGAAATCCCCTCCGACTTCACTATCCGGAATGCAAGCGCCGAATATCTCGTAATCATGAAAACGCATGAAGTGTTGCGGAAGTAAATTGCGTTGTATTTCGGAGGCTTTGTAGATGTCTTGCTTCATCTTCTTTTGTTCTTCATTGTGTTGCAAGTCTCTTATCTTTATACTCGCCACTGAACTTATTACATTCAATGTTTCAAAGAACGATTGCAAGATTTGTTCAGCATTAAAGCCGAGTACGTACTTGTAGTAATAGTTTTGCCCGATACGAATGATATCTCCAACAGCCGTTACGGAATATAAATCAATGCCCCGGTCTTTTAGCAAATCGTCTGTCTCCTGATGCAATGCTGTTCTTTTGTTTACGAGCTCGCTCAGCATCGGGTAATCAGCAAGCATGAGCTTATGCGATGGAGGTATTTTGCTTATATTCCCGTGTTGGAAACGTATTTCATAACACTTTTCTTGAACGTTCAACTCCCAAATTCTTCCTCCTAATATTTCGAACTCATTATGCCCTACTAACTCTTTTACTAATGTACGCAAGAATGATAAACTTGTCTTAAATTTTCCTGTTGCGAAACGTTCGACTATTTTATATACGTCTCGCTGATTTGGCTGCGTCGGGTAATCCATTCTCTTTCCTGATTCTTTTTTTCTTTTAGATAATTTTTATAATATCAAATTAAGGATTTTTATTAATTCTACAAATCCTTTTGTTTTTTTACTCTGGTTTTATTTTTGTTTCATCTGTTCGGTAAAGTCTTTCGGAGTTTATCAATGTCATAGACGTTGCCGTTCCTTTACTTATAATCGAATTTAACGCCTCCGAAGCTCGCCGCGCCATTATCTCGACTTCTTCTTTTTCACTGCAGGTGAAATTTGATAAAACATACTCTGTCATCTCTCCACTAGCGAAGTTATTTCCTATCCCAAGCCTTAGCCTGTAAAACTTATTGCTCGAAAGATGATACATTAAGCTTTTGATGCCGTTATGTCCGGAGTGTGAGCCTTGATTCTTCAAGTGAACTTTGCCCACAGCGAGGTTGTATTCGTCAACTAACACAATAATTCTTTCAATGTCCACCGAAAACTTTTTCATTAGCTGCGCCACTGCCTCACCGGAGTTGTTCATGAAAGTCATTGGCTTTGCAATTACTATGTTTTTGCCTGCGATATTTATTTTTTGATATAAACTATCGCCCGATAAGGTCATTTCTTTTGCATTGTGCATTGACCGAAAATTATCTAACGCTATCCAGCCTATATTGTGCCTTGTCCTTTCGTACCGCGAGCCCGGATTTCCCAACCCGACAATCAAATAATCTATCATTCCGCTCATCTTTTTCTTCCCTGACTATTAATTATTCTTGAAAGCAAACATTCGGGAAAAAATTTAGCGAATCCGATGAAAAATTTAGCCAGAAATGGAAATGATATAGTGCTTTTGCCTTTCTCTATGCCCTGAAATATTATTTCGGCAGCTTGGGTGGCTTCTATTATCATTGGCATTTTAAATTTATTACTCTCAGTCATTTTTGTCTTTACAAATCCCGGCTTTACTGTTATGATTTTCACGCCACTTTCTGCTAATTCGATTCTTGCTGATTGCAAAATATGGCTTACGGCACGTTTACTGCTTGTATAAGCAGCCGATCGCGGCACTCCGAAAGCATCGGCGAGCGAACTTACGCCTGCAATCGTTCCTTTTTTGCGCTG
>JBBRJR010000283.1:0-2754 GCA_038218865.1 Kapaibacterium sp. (SeqCode)
GCCTATGATACAAATGATTAATAATTAACATTGCGTTATTTGAGCGACTTCCTAATCTTTGAATCTTAATTTCAATTTCTTTTTGTAGTTTCAAAATGCCATCAAATGTTTCAATACTGTTTTTGGATGTCTCAATAACCCCGACTAAAAAAAATTTAAACCATTGTGTTATATCATTTTTTTCTCTAACCCGCGTTAAGTTATCATAATACAATGTCCTATTTCTTTCGAAGAAGTCAGAAAGGTATAATATGGGCTTTTTAAGAATCCCTTTTTCTACTAAGTATAAAGTTATCATCAATCGACCAACTCTGCCATTGCCGTCCAAAAATGGATGAATTGTTTCAAATTGATAATGAATAAGAGCAATTTTCAATAAATCCGGAAAATAGAGTTCTTCTGAATGTGCAAATTTCTCAATATCACTCATATAATCATTTACTGAATCAAATGTTGGAGGAATAAATGTTGCATCGCTAATTGAAGCTCCTCCTATCCAGTTTTGACTGCGTCTAAATTCACCTGGTAATTTGTGCTTTCCTCTTACTCCCGTTAATAATGTTTTATGAGTTTCCTTAATTAACCTAGAGGAAAAGGGTAACTTTTTCAGATTCTCAATAGCTAAGTTCAATGCAGATATATAATTTTGAACCTCTTCCCAATCATCTCTTTTTTCTTCATTAACATCATGTTTATCAAGCAATGCCTCCTCAATATTGGTTTTTGTACCTTCAATTTTGCTAGATTTTGTTGCTTCTTTTGCAATATGCATACTGATAAACAAATCAATATTTGGGATATATTCTGAATACATATCTAATCGTCCAAGTTGTCTGTCCGCTTGACTTAGAAGACTTACTAATTCCATATTTTCCAAAATCCACTGTTTGTTGATTTTTTCCGGTTGAAAACTTTTGTAAGTTCCTTGATTGATATGATAACCTGCTTTAAAATTCTTCATTTTTATGATTTTTTCTTAAACAAAGATATATCTTATTTAAGGAATTGGCAATAATCTTAAATAGCGACGGTGCTATTTTAAGATTATATGGATTTTTATTAATTAGAATTCCGCTATTTTAATGTTTGTACATTATTTTCGATCGACAATTTAATAATGCGCCAAAAGGGCTTAAATGCTTGTTTTCCAATAATATTCAATAGCAAAGATTCGGGATAAATTTGAGCAGTTCTCCCTATCTCCCGAAAATATGAGGGATACTGGCGGGGCAGCCTACGCGATTGTGTGCTGGACAATTTAATTAGATGTTGAGTTGTTTAGTGTTAAGTAGCACGTTATCAAACATTAAATACTAATAATACCAAGGGAAGGATAGTTTCTTTTTGCCCATTAAGCCAGAAATTAAAAATTAAAAAAATGTGACACATGACGGCTGAAAAGTGAATAGTAAGTGAAAACGGTCAACGCCAATCAGGTAATTACAAGTTGGTTTGAAGTTTGAAGTTGGAAGTTCGGAGACAAACTCCAAACTTCCAACCCTTAACTTCCAACCATTTTCTTCCATTCAAGATAAATCTTTATTTTTGCAACTTAATACCTTATAGCACATGCAAACATTGTATCCATTCAAGCTGAAAGCTGTTTTCAAAGAAAAAATCTGGGGCGGACAAAAAATCAAAAGCATATTAAACATGGATTTTGGTTCGTTGCCCAATTGCGGTGAAGCCTGGTTGGTTTCGGGCGTTGAAGGAAATCCCACGCTGATTAGCAATGGCTATCTCGCCGGAAATGAACTAAACGAACTGGTGGAAGTGTTTATGGGTGATATGGTCGGTGAAAAAGTGTATGAGCAGTTTGGCGATCAGTTTCCACTTTTGGTGAAGGTAATCGACTCGAACGACTGGCTTTCGATACAGGTGCATCCCGATGATGCCCTAGCGGCTAAAAGAGGTTTAGGAAATGGCAAAACAGAGATGTGGGTGGTAATGCAGGCCGACGAAAATGCTCAACTTATTAGCGGATTCAACAAAAAAATGGATGAGGCGACCTATGTAAACCATCTGGAAAACAAAAAAATTAAAGAAATAATGAATTTTGAGCAGGTCGAAAAAGGCGATGTCTTTTTTATTCCTGCGGGACGCGTACATGCCTTAGGACCGGGGACTTTAATTGCCGAAATTCAGCAAACAAGCGATACCACTTACCGCATTTACGATTGGGATCGAATGGACGAAAAAGGGATGACACGTGAACTGCATACCCAAGAAGCCTTAGCTGCCATCGACTATAGCTTGCAATCAAAATATAAAACGGATTACAAAATCAGCGAAAATAAAACGGAAGAAATAGTAAGCTGCGAGTATTTTACCACCAATATTTTAAAATTAACACATGCCATTCGCAAAGATTATTCCGAACTCGACTCATTTGTGATACTTATGTGCAGCGAAGGCAGTTTTGAATTGCGCTGGGAAGGTCAGAATTTTAAGCTGAATGCAGGTGAAGTTATTTTAATTCCTAAAATCATCAACGAGGTGGAATTATTTAGCCATGAAGCAACAACAATTCTTGAAATATTCATCAAATAAAGCATGCAACCTTCGCATTGATATAGTTGTCCTAATCAATAACAAAACTGACCTATTATTATTAAATCATAATTCATGAAAAAAATATTTTTGTTTCTGGCTCTCGCCTTCATCACTGTAAATGCTTTTTCGCAAACAAATACAGTTCCCAAAGTGAGTATTAAAACCCTCGACGGACAAAGTTTTAATACCTCCGAAATTTCA
>JBBRJR010000284.1:0-2730 GCA_038218865.1 Kapaibacterium sp. (SeqCode)
GATATAATAATATTGCCGCAAGCAAGGTACAAAAGATTTTCTTCATGTTATAAATTTTATAATGAAAAAATCAATTTTCTTCGGATAAAGCGAGCTGACCGCAAGCAGCCTCTATGTCGCTGCCATAAGTATCGCGGACTATGACCGCCACGCCTTGCTTGCGAAGTATCTCGGCAAATTCATATATCCGTTCCATCGGCGTCGGCTTCAATTCTTTGGCTATTCCTTGCGGATTAGTAAACGATATATCATTATACGGGATAAAATTAACCCGCGAAGGCACTCGCAATGCTATTCGGCGCAGTCGCTCGGCGTCCATATCTGTATCGTTTAAGCCATCGAATAAGATATATTCGTAGGTTATTGGGATTTTTGTTTGCCGGTAGTAATACTCTACTGAATCCATTAGCTTTGTTAAATCGAATGATTTAGAGATTGGCATTATCAAATTTCGCTGCCCGTTCGTTGTAGCATGCAAAGAGATAGCCAATTTCGGAGGATTGGGCGAGTCGGCTAACTGCCTTATTCTCGGAGCAATTCCCGATGTCGATAATGTAATTTTCCGACGGCTGATTATTTTCGATTTCTCATCTGTCATCAAATTCAATGCTTTCAAAACATTTTCGTAATTTAGCAAAGGCTCGCCCATACCCATTACTACTATGTTATTTATCTTTACTTTTAAATCTTTCTCAACTAAAAATATCTGATCGATTATCTCCGTTGGGGTCAAATTTCTTTTGAAGCCCAACGTACCAGTGGCGCAAAACGCACAACCAACGGGGCAGCCAGCCATCGAAGATATGCAAAGCGTCGAACGGTCGAGCAAGCCCTCTTCGTCCGTCCAAGGCATATAGACCGCTTCTATGTTCTTGCCATCATCTAAATCAAACAGATATTTTATCGAGCCGTCTTGAGACGTTCGTTTTTTGCCAATTTGAAGGCTGCCGATTGTGTATATTTGCGACAATCGCACACGCAAATCTTTGGGCAATGTGGACATTTCGCTGAACGTTTCTAAACGATTAAAATACAAACTATCGAATATTTGCGAAGCGCGATAAGTTTCTTCGCCAATCTGCTGCAGTTCGGCTGAAAGCTCATCAAACGAATAGTTTTTTATATATTTCTTTTTATGAACACTGGACTTTATCTTATCCAGTTCTCTTTGCTTAAGTTCAAACATATCTTTGAGTTTAATTGAATAATATTAAACGCATTAACGTTTTATTTACTTATTTATTTGCAAAAAATATGATTTTTGGGATTCGTCGGAAGTTTTATATATAGAAAAGCAAATATCTATATTATTTTTTTTAATTTTTGTAATATATTTTTTTTGTTTACTGCCTCTAAATTTTATATAAATATGGCGAAATATTCTTTTGCAACCACTATTTAATTCCTACAGAGTTGCTACTTGCTTTAACATCGTAGATGTGGAATGTTAGTAGAAAATCATGTTATCAATGGATATTAGAGCGACGTAGTTGCGGCATAGAATTAATTTATATGCCGTTTATATTGGATTGTTGTTATGTAGGGAACAATGATTCTTGTTCCTTACGTTCCCTACGGAGTTGGGAAAATTCATGGATTGCCCCTACGAATTTGGGCGAGCAGCCGTTCGCCCCTACGAATTTCACTGGATACCGACCACTGGAAACTTTCTTACCTAAAGCCCAATGCCAAAAGCCCATTCCTATCTTTACCGAAAATTACTACTCATACCTAAGGGCGTCTATTGGGTCTAAATTCGCAGCACGAATTGCGGGGATAAGTCCTGCCAAAAGTCCGACAAAAATCGAAACAAGTGAGGCTATCCAGACTAAATTATACGGGATATAAGGTGAAAGAAACGACAGCTGCGAAATCCACAAAGGCAAATAAGTTGCTGCTAAATATATAACAACAGAACAAAATACGAAAGAAATCAAAGCGCCCGCAAAGCATAATGCAGCCGCTTCGATAATGAATTGCAACAAAATAGCTCGCTTTTTAGCGCCAATAGCCTTGCGGATTCCTATTTCCTTAGTTCGTTCGGTTACCGACACAAACATAATATTCATAATGCCGATTATTCCCACCAAAAACGACAGAAATGTCATGCCTATTCCAATTCCCCAAACCGACGTTCGTATAATTGCAAAAGTCGATTCAAAGGCTTTTGTCTCGTTTATCGAAAAATCATTTTCTTCGCCGGGCTTAATGTTGCGAACAATTCGCATAATGCCCTCGGTTTCAGCGCGCACCTCGTCTAAATTTTCGGGCGAGCCTGCTTTTACAGCTATTGACATGGACCGATTAAAGCTACCAAATATCGAGAAAAATGATTTCGTGGGCATTACAATTACGTTATCCACAAAGTCCATCATCATCGTACCCTGCTTTGTGATTTGCCCAATAACCAAAAAGTTTCTACCGTTTATTTTTATAGTCTCGCCAATTCCATTGCTGTCGGTGAACATAGTGGACGCTGGTATCGAACCTAATATGCAAACGTTTTCGCCCTGCCTATCCTCGAATTCGTTAAAAAATCGTCCTTCGTCAATGGCGCCAGCTGGCGTTTTTGCGTAGTCGCTCGAAACACCTTGTATTTGTATTCCCTCGAAAGAATCGCCGCGGTACTTTATGGTCGCGCCAAATTGTCGTATTGTCGGCACTATAACTTGAGCCGATTGCATCATCGCTTTAAAATCCTCGGCTTGCTCGTAAGTAATATTTTTCCGG
>JBBRJR010000285.1:0-2721 GCA_038218865.1 Kapaibacterium sp. (SeqCode)
TATTTCACTAACTGCGTAGGAGTTGAATACTGTTAATGTATCGATGGGGCTGTCTCATAAGTCGAAATCAAAGTATTGGGGCTGCCTCATAAGGTATATTTTTAGGTTTTATGCATAACATTTTTGTTAAATGAACAATCAAACTGCAAAAATAATACGAACACCCCTAGCCCCCTCTTAAAAGAGGGGGGACAACAACATGGAAGTTGAATTTCGTAAGTTCTTATAATTCAAGTGTTTCTTTCTTCCCCTCTTACAAGAGGGGAAGAAAGAAGTTCTCGTATTGCAACAGCTTACGATTTTTATTCTAAAGATTCTTCTTTCTCCCTCTCCTTTGCAGAGGGCTGGGGAGAGGTAATATTAAAGCCTTATTCAACCAACATTACTCTTACAAAGGGAATTAGGCGGTGTTCAAATTAAAATTGAAATTATACGATTCATTCTACATAATTGGTATGTCCAAATCACTAAAAATAGATCTTACGAGGCTGCCTCTTGTCAATAGACAGTTTTCTTGTGATTTTTTTTCACATAATAAAATAAATTATAATATTATTCGCAATAATAATTAACTATAATAAAAAACTCATTTGTTAAAATTAATCAAAAAAGCCCAAATAGATCGAATGAAAAAAATACTTGTTATTGACGATGCTGAATTTATACTCGAAAGTACATCAACTTTGTTAAGATTTGAAGGTTATGAAGTATTCACTGCTCCTGACGGATTTGCAGGTGTCGAGGCTGCACTTACTTTAAAACCCGAATTAGTGCTTTGCGATATCTCTATGCCCGGCATGGACGGCTACGAGGTTTTGACCAAGTTAAGATCTTCTCCTGAGTGCCAAACAATCCCTTTTATATTTTTGACCGCTTTTACAGAAAAACAAAATATGCGAAGCGGAATGGAAAAAGGTGCAGATGATTATTTAGTAAAGCCTTACACACGCGATGAGCTCGTAGCGGCAATTGATGCCCAATGGAAGAAGCACAAGCACATCGAACGGCAGGTACAAGAAAAAATCGAAGAAGTGGGAAGAAATATAAATTACGCTCTGCCGCATGAGTTCCGCACAGTTTTGAATCAGGTCGTCGGCTCGGCTAAGTACTTAAGCCATAATTCAAAAAACATAGAGCCTGAGGAAATTCACGAGCTGTCGGAGGACATTATTTCTTCGACTCAGCGGCTAATGAAAATTACAGAGAATTTTTTAATATTTATAAAAATCGAATCTTTCGCGACTAATCTCGAAAAACGCCTGCAATTAAGGCGATCCAAAACAGATGAGCCGGCTGCGATGCTCGTTGATATTGCTAATTTGATTGCTACCAAATACAATCGAATTGATGATATAGATATTATTGGTGAGATTGACAATATTTCAATTCAAATTTCTACCGACAGCTTCCATAAAATAATCGATGAATTGCTTGATAATGGTTTTAAATTTTCGCAACAGGGCTCGAAAATTATTATTACCATTAATATGGAAAAGGATTATCTTATTTTGTCAATAAAAGACAACGGGCGTGGAATGAGCCAAGAACAAATCGCTAACGTCGGCGCTTACATTCAATTCGAAAGACAAATGTATGAGCAGCAAGGCGTCGGCTTAGGATTGGTTATAGCAAAGAGATTAATCGAATTGCACGACGGCTTTTTCAAAATTGAAAGCGAGGAAAACAGCGGCACCTGCGTAACTTTTTCTTTGCCGATGAATTATGAACAATGATTTTATTAGCAATTTCAATTCTTATGATTATAAAATGTAAATATATTTTTTCATGTTAAAATTCTAATAGCAAAGGAAATTAACAATCGGAGTTTAAATGAAAGACAAGCCTGCGAATACAAGCGAAAAAATAAACGAACTCACCAAAAACCGATGGAGTCCGCGAGCATTTGACCCTGATAAACCAGTCAGCAAAGAAGATAAAATCGCACTTTGCGAAGCTGCACGCTGGTCGCCGTCTTCGATGAATGAACAGCCTTGGCGGTTCATTCTTTGCGATAGATACGAGGAATTTTCCGCATGGGAGAAATTGCTCGACTGCCTTGATCCCTCCAACCAACGCTGGGCTTGCAATGCCCCGCTGTTGATAGTGAACTTTGCAAAAAATACATTTACCGGCTCAAACGATAATAACCGCTGGGCTCCATTCGACACAGGAGCTGCTGCACTTAACCTCTGCCTTGAAGCAACTAATCGCGGCTTATTTGTACATCAAATGGGCGGCTACAACGCCGAGAAAGTCTCGGAACATTTCAATGTACCTGAGGAATTTGTTCCTATGTCCATCATGGCAGTAGGCTTCATCGGAAAAATTGAAGAGCTCGACGAAGACCTAATTTCACGAGAAAAAAGCCCACGCACTCGGAAAGAATTAAAAGATAATTTCTTTGAAAGTGAATGGGGTTGCGGCATTTAAGGCAGGCAGCATTTGGCTTACGAGTATCGGGCGAAAGCCGTACGGCGCCCAATATATCATCGCCCTTCCCAGACGTGCCCCTACAATGGGCGATGATTATGTAGGGACACGGCATGCCGTGTCCTTGTAGCTTCGTAGGGGCGAACGCGAGTTCGCCCAAAATATTAGATGGCGTCCACCTTCGAGGTGGACGCCATCTGGCTTAGTTCCAACTCCGCTTGTTTCGATACGCTTCGCTACTTGAGCCAGCAGAGAGAAAGTTATCTTGTATGTGCTTTCACCTCGAAGGTG
>JBBRJR010000286.1:0-2711 GCA_038218865.1 Kapaibacterium sp. (SeqCode)
AGACGATGGCTCGTCCAAAACTAATAAAAGAGGATTATGAACTGTGGCTACTAAAAGCTTCATCCTTTGCTTCATGCCCGAAGAAAAGTCGCGAATGGGCTTATTCCTATGTTCATAAAGCAAAAACTTTTCTAAATATTCGAAAGCGGTATCCTTGACAAATTCTTTGTTTCGCAAGCGACATAAGATTCTTATCAGTTCTATCGGAGTGAATTCCTCGTATAAATTCAAATATGGCGCAGCAAACCCAGAGTAATCATTATATTCATCTTTCGTAAGCGACTTCTCATCGACAAACCAGCTAACGTCTCCTTTGGATTGCCGCATCTGCCCAAGTACGATTTTAAGCAGCGTAGATTTGCCGGAGCCGTTTGGTCCGCTTATCCCGATGATAGCCCCATTAGTCAATTGGAATGTAATATCCTCGAATATATACTTTTTACTGACGAATGATTTGGAGACACCGGTTGCATTTAGTATAAGTTTATTCATAGATTACCAAAATATAATCATTAATATAATCAATTTTTATAAATATTAAAAATATTTTTTTTAAAATAATAAAAATAATTTTCTGATAGTATCGTTTTTATATTGAGCATAAGTTCAATATATTTTCGATAAATCGATGCCTCGAAAAAAATGTATTAAAATAATAGACCGTCACCCTGAGAACGAGGGGTTTTTGCCAATTTCGGGTAACGAGTGCTCCGAGCGGATTGAATTATTTTTAGAAGAATATGAGGCTATAAGATTAATCGATTATTTGGGATTGTCGCACGAGGAAGCAGGAGTGCGTATGGAAGTTTCCCGCCCAACAATTACTCGAATTTATGAGCGGGCTCGAAAAAAAATTTCTACAGCCTTAGTCGATGGCAAAAAATTACTAATTTTGCCTGCTGATTATTCAACTAATTTTCGTCAAAGATGCAATAAATGCGAACAGACTTTTTCACAAAATGGCAACAACCAATGCTTTTGCAATAAATGATATGGAGATTTAAATGGAAAATTCACCTTTTGTTACTAAACCTACAAAAAAGACTTTTGAGGAAGCAGTCGATGCTTTGAAAGAAAATGCAGGAAAAGCAGGGTTTTTTGTTACTGCTGAACATCGGATGCACGACACTTTCAAAAAAAATAATCTCGAATGGGAGCGTAATTATACAATTATTTCAATTTGCAATCCCTTGAAATCTCATCATGCTCTTTCAATGAATGACAAAATGGGCTGTTTTATGCCTAAAAATATTGTCGTTTACGAAGACAAAAAAGGCACCGTTAATATCATGATGATGAAAGGCGACCCCGAAAAAATGAAAACACTTTTTCCTGAGCTGAATATAGACCAAATGTCAAAAGAAGTAGGCTCCACGTTAATTAATATAATTGATCAATCAATTTAATCACAATTTTATATTTAAATTTTTAAGGAATTTATACAATGAAAGTAGCTATCCCAAGCAATGACGGCGTAACGATTTATCCACATTTCGGACGCTCCCAAGGGTTTAAAATTTATGATATTGAAGACGGTAAAATTCTAAAAGACGTTTACCTCAACAATACTTTCACTCAGCACCAAATTGGCGGCGCACATGATCATCAGGGAGAACACAAGCACGATGGCAGCGGACAAGGCGGGCATAATCATTCACATCAAGGCATATTCTCAGCTCTCGACGGCGTTACAGATGTCATTGCTGGCGGCATGGGTGCGAGATTATTTGATGAGTTTTCACAAAGAAAGATCAATGTAATTGTAACAGACGAAAGTAATATTTCTTCGGCAATAGAGAAATTTCTAAGTAATAATTTACCAAGCAATCCGGACAGCTGCTGCCAACATTAGATTGGTGGCAAGAATGGGGAGCTATTTTTTGGTGCCTGAGTTGCCTTCGACTACGCTCAGGCTCCAAGACTATCTTTTGATGCCTGAGCGTAGTCGAAGACCCCCGAGGCTGTCTCAAAAGTAATAAATGAATGACAAGCAGGGATGCTTGTCCCACTAATTCCTTTAAATACGAGTAGGAGTTGCCTCATAAGGTATATTTTTAGGTTTTATGCATAACATTTTTGTTAAATGAACAATAAAACTGCAAAAACAATATGAACACTCCCTAGCCCCCTCTTAAAAGAGGGGGGACAACAACATGGAAGTTGAATTTCGTAAGCTCTTATAATTCAAGTTTTTCTTTCTCACCCGCTTGTAAGAGGGGGCGGGGGGTGTTTAAAATGTGGGTATCATCACAAGTTTATTTGAAAATGCGTGCCTGTCTTAAAAGCACACCATTTGACTTATCGGGGCAGCCCCATATTCCCCGAAAACATGACTTATCGGTGCAACCTTACATCTGGGAAAGAAGCGGAGGATTTTGCCTTAGTTGCCCATTTATACAGCGTGGACACGGCATGCCGTGTCCCTACATCAGGAAAATCTGCCTTGTAAGCGGCGCACGTAATAGAAAGGGCAGACACTTGATGTCTGCCCCTACGGAATTGCCTTTTTTGTCTTTCTCAAAGCCCAAAGCCTCTTACTCTGCCTTTCTCCGACCACTGGAAACTGACTACTGAAAACCATCTTCCCTGAAACCTGCTTACTTTTTCAGCTCGGGCCCGTAGTGTTCTATCATATATTTTGCAACGGCTTCGGCTTCTTTTGGCTTTAAGCCTTGCGAAGGCATTGGCGGAAATGCCGGATTTATCTTAGT
>JBBRJR010000287.1:0-2700 GCA_038218865.1 Kapaibacterium sp. (SeqCode)
CACCGTCATTTATAGCCGTAGTGATAACGAAAGTGAGATTCAGATAAATGCATCCAATCGCCACGAATCAGCGCCATTACTATCAGATGAATTTGGAAATGGTCGAGAAGTTGAAAACCTATTACGTGCATTTCTAATAACTGGAAAAAATAAAAATCCCTAACTACTCAGGTAAATAGAAATTAATTAGAAACGAAGCTAATATATTTCCTTTATGCAACTGGCTGAAGCCAGTTGTTGCATTTTATAAACATACGTCTTTAGCCGTTTGCAGTAATAATACTTATTTCACTCAACCTACATGAATAATTTAATAAATTGATTATTTATGATATTCAACTGAGTAGTTACCAAATTAATCACACATTTTATAGAATCGAAACATTACTTCAAATTCAATAATTTGCTAGTTTAATGAATTTTCATAATCTTAATTTAAGCAAAATAGAATTTTTTGTAAATTAAAGCGTTTTTATTAGTCATACAAACAATATTTTCCATATTTTTGAAGTTCGTTTTATTTGCAAATTCAAAGAAATTATTTTAAATGAAAAGAATCCTCATAACATCTGCTTTACCTTATGCAAATGGATATATTCACCTTGGGCATGCTTCTGGAGCTTATTTGCCTGCTGATATGTATGCTCGATTTCTGAGAATTTCAGGAAATGAAGTGCTTTACGTGTGCGGCTCCGACGAGCATGGCGTGGCAATTACTATTTCGGCAGAGAAAGAAAAAGTATCGCCACAGGAAATAGTTGATAAATATCATTACGCCAATCTTGACTCATTCAATAAATTCGGAATGACTTTCGACATTTATTCTCGCACTTCAATAAAAGAACATCATGAAACAGCTCGTGAATTTTTTGAAGATTTTCTGAAAAAAGGCTATTTGATAGAAAAAGTTGAGGAGCAATTTTACGATAATTCTGCAGGAATGTTTCTTCCAGATAGATATGTAGAGGGCATTTGTCCAAATTGTGGTAATGAGCATGCTCGTGGAGACCAGTGCGATAGTTGCGGAGCATATTATGATCAACTTGAGCTCAAAAATCCAATTTCTATCGTTTCGGGCAAAACTCCTGAAGTGCGAAAAACATCTCATTGGTATTATGAGTTCAATAAGTTTCAAGAGTTTCTCGAGAATTATATAGATGGCAAAAAAGGGAAATGGAAGGATAATGTAATCAGCCAAACTATGAGTTGGCTCAAGGTTGGCTTAACTGAACGTGCTATAACAAGGGATATGAGTTGGGGTGTCAACCTCGACGGAATTCCGGGCACGACAGCCGAGCAAACCGCGGGGAAAGTTCTTTATGTTTGGTTCGATGCAGTATTTGGCTATATCTCAGCTTCTAAAATTTGGGCAAGGCAAAATAATCAAGACTGGAAACGCTGGTGGTGTAGCGACGAAAGCCGTTATATAGCATTTATTGGGAAAGATAATATCGTGTTCCATACTTTAATTTTTCCTGCTTATCTTCATGCCAAGGGTGATTTCATTTTGCCAGATAATGTCCCTGCAAATGAATTTTTGAACCTCGAAGGCGAGAAATTCTCTAAATCTCGCAATTGGTCTATTGATATGAAAGACTTTTTCATAGATTTCCCCGAGCCGCAATATACCGATTCTTTACGCTATACTCTTGCTATGAATTTGCCTGAAACGAAAGATGCTGATTTCACGTGGAAAGATTTTCAAGCACGTAATAATAACGAGCTTGCTGCAATTTTTGGCAATTTTGTCAATCGTTCGCTACAATTTATTCATAAAAATTTCGATGGGAAAGTTCCTACTCTCTCATCTGAATATTCGGACTTAGTAATTGATTGGAGTAAACTTGCTTTGGGTAGTGATGATGAGTTTAAAGCAAGATTCGTTGATAAATATTCTCAAAATGATTACGATGTAATAACAGCACTTGTTAGTGGAATTGAAGCAGCATCTGATTTATTTAATAGGTTCAGATTTAGAGATGCTATTACCGAAATCATGAATATTGCACGAGCTTCAAACAAGTATTTCAACGACGAAGAACCATGGAAAAAAATCAAGTCAAATCCTGATTATGCAGCAAAAACTTTATTTGTTTGCTCCCAGTTAGTTCGTAGTTTGTCTGTTTTGTTTGCACCGATTACACCAAATACTTGTATAAAAATCGCTGACACAATCGGAAGTGAACTATATGCTGGTGAAGCAATAACGGGGTCGAACAATCCAATCAACCTTTGGGAAATAGCCGGATTGCCTACTTTGGTTCAATCATCTGAAATAAAAATTCCTGAAATACTTTTCAAAAGAATAGAAGATGAAACAATCGAAGCTCAAACAGCAAAATTAGGAAACAAAAATATTAAATCTGCTCAGCCCGAAGAAGAATTGATTGATATAAGCGATTTTCAGAAGGTTAAACTAAAAACTGGTAAAATCCTTTCCGCAGAGAAAGTGAAGAAATCTAAAAAACTTCTGAAGCTACAGGTTGATTTAGGCGATAGCCAAAGGCAGATTCTCGCAGGCATTGCAGAGCATTACGAGCCAGAATATTTAGTGGGGAAAACTATCGTGGTTGTTGCTAATCTTAAGCCAGCCAAGCTTATGGGTGAAGAATCTCAAGGCATGATGCTCGCAGCAAGCGCTGACGGAAAACTTTGCTTTGTAAGTCCCGAGCAAGACATTGCAGCGGGTGCTGAAGTAAG
>JBBRJR010000288.1:0-2670 GCA_038218865.1 Kapaibacterium sp. (SeqCode)
TACGATCAAATACCCTTGAGTGAGAGCAAAAAGGAAAACGCCCCCAATTCGGGGCGTGCCTTTACTGCTGTTCTCACTCTTATAAAATTGGTCGTTTTATCAGAAGAACGTTAGTAAGACTACGCTTACAAATATTTTAAAAGCTAAAACAATTAGAACCAGAACCCAAAAGCTATATTCTTAATGCAATTATCGAAATATCAGCTTTTGTCAATTGCAAATTACATCTTATTTCTATTTTTCCAAAATATTTTTTTATTTAATTCACACTATCGCCATTATTGGAATAGGGCTTTATAGCTTCGATTATCGAAAGAGCACTATCGAAGCCTTCATTTATTACGTTAATTTTCTTCTCGCCGCTATAATATCCTTCCAAATGTAGTACATTATATGCGCTATTCAAATAATTCAGCAATCTCTTGTCAATCTTGGCAAGATTGCTCTGATAGTACTCAATTGCTTTTCTGCCACGTTTTTTGGGAATATTCTTAATGTCGAATAAATAATCAAGGGCAAGCAAAATACCGGAATATGCTATCCCGCTTGCTGATTTTACATATTTCTCATCTTCATAAAACTTGCCGTCGCGACCAGCAAGTTTCAAAGTTTCTCTTGCGTTCTCTATGTAAAGCATAGCTTCTGCGTATGGATTTTCTATTTTCATCTTTTTTAAACTCCATCAAATAATTATCGATACATATACGAAATTACCTCATAATTGCAAAGCAGTATTTAACTTACTGTTTAATTGTTGATTACAAAATATATCCAAAAATACGAAAATAGGCAACAACCAGCTTTTCTATTTCGCTGCTTGTTGCCTAAAAATTATCACTCTTAACTTTCAAACTTTTACTTTACAACTTTACAACTTTCTACTTCGTATCGCTCCAAATATCGTTTAATATTTGGTCGAATTTATATATTCCTTTCTTGCCGAATATCCATTTGGCAGCTAAAATTGCACCCTCGGCAAATCCTTCACGGCTGCGCGCTGTATGCTTTAGCTCGATTGAATCCGCCGGCGAAGTGAACGTTACTTCGTGCGTACCCATTATGTCGCCGGCTCGCGTGCTCGTTATCTGCAACGCCTCCGGCTCTATCGCGCCCAAGGCATTGCCTGCCAATATTTCTGTTTTTCCCGGAAATTCTTTCATTATAATATCTGCCAGAACGAGTGCCGAACCACTCGGACTGTCTTTTTTTCGAGTATGATGCATTTCGTTAATAAAAACGTCATATCCTTTCGCGGAGCTTGTTAGTTTTGCAGTCATTTCAGTTATTTTCATAAATATGTTCATTCCAATAGAAAAATTCGCTCCCCAAAGCAAGCCTATTCCGCTTTCTTTAGCGAATTTTTCAATTATCGGCAGATTATCGTACCAGCCGGTGGCGCCAATTACAATGTTTATTTTTTTGTCGCTAAGTATTTTGACATTGTCAATTACGGCTTTTGGAATTGAAAAATCAATAGCGACTTCGAAATCGTATTCTCGGTCGCTGCGCAAAGGATTATCCAAATCAAATTTTTCCACCACTTCCAAATTATTTAATTTAGCTGACTTTTCGATTTCTTTGCCCATAGCACCATAGCCGATTATGGCTATCTTTGGCATTTGACTGCTCATATTTTCAATTCCTTTATAATATTTAATTTAACAAACTACTGCTGTTGCCTTTTTTTTTGCTAAAGTGGCAGCTCATTTTAACAGACTGTTGATTAAGTCCAATTTACTTGTCATTCCCGCGAAGGCGGAAATCCATGTCTTTGCAAGTAACTGATAAACAATAGATTCCCGCGTACGCGGGAATGACAAAACAACTATTATTAGTAAATCAACAAACTCTTATGACAAAAAAATAAAACAATTATTAAAATGATGATACTATGCCAATATTAAATCTTCCGTAATCACCCAAAAGATGTGACTGCGTAAAAGTATATTCGCCGTAAAGCCGCATGTTGCGACGCAGCAAATGTCCTATGTGTGCAGTTAAAGATTTGCTATTCAGCTCTTTTTGGTCTGAATCGACATAATTGAACATAAGTAGTCCGTATTGATTTGATTTATCGCCTTGTGGCGTAATAATCAATTCCGCAAATCCGCCTTGCGTCTCGACTTTGTCCGTTATTACATTCACATTGTCGTATAGCAATAAATCATTGTCGCGGCGGAAAACGTATTGCAAATTTAATTCCGCAAAATCTCCGAAGGAAATAGTGGCGTCTGGTCCCCAAAAAAGAAAATCACTCGTGGTACTCATCGTATTGCTTTGCAAGTCCTGCTTTCCGTAATACGAGAATGCACCAACACGGAAAAAGTCCCCAACGTCCTGCGAAACGCGGAGCATAGCATTTTTGTTTTTATCATTATCGAAACGCTTATCTTCGCCGGCTGCGCCAATTCCGTTGCCGTTTACTACTTCGAGCATAAAATTAGTGCCGGTTTCGAGCCCCAAAGTAAGCATAACGCCGCGCTCATAAGTCAAATTTGCGCTGTTCAACCCAACTTTGGTTTTATATATCTCATAATCCTCGAAAGAAAGCCGTGTCTCGCGTTTAAAAAGCGGATCCGATATTTGGAATTGACCTAAATATAAATCCAAGTCCACACCAAATAGATTATTGAACATTATATAAGCATCCTCAACGCCCGCTATTTCACC
>JBBRJR010000289.1:0-2659 GCA_038218865.1 Kapaibacterium sp. (SeqCode)
TCCTTATACGCTATCGTTGCTTAATAGCAAAGTAGACAACAAACTTGACCTCTATAAAATATGGAAAAATCAGGACGTTTCATCTGAACTTTCAGACCTCATCTATGATTTGATGAAACAAGTAAATCAATTTATTCTTGACACATACAACGGACAGCATTACATTGAAAAAGCTAAAAAAGAGGAATGTTGGGAATTGGTGAAAAATAATTCTTGGGATATTAACATTCATGAAATAAATGGTGATTTAATTGACGAAAAAAATCCACCTAAACGCAATACAGATATTGATATTACAGAAGAAGAAGCAGCACAGAACAAAGAAATTGTTAAATCAATTCCACCTGCACTTTGGAATGAAATTTTACAATGGGGAAAAGACAGCGAATTATTTAACATAACTAAACAAACAGTTATTTCAAATATTGCTTTCAAATTAAGACAAAACAGAGTTTTAGCTGACGATGAATACCAAAAAGGTGTCGAAATCCTTGATATTGTTGCGAAACACAATGAAGAATTGTTGCAAAAAGCTGAAGAATTTGCAGGCATATGGGTTCCAATAAAAAAGCCAAAACACACTGACGAAGAAAAAGACGAACTCATTTTAGGACTAATAAGAAAAATGCTAAGTTTTAATCAAAGCAAAAATATTTTATCAGAAGAAGAATCTAACTTTTTATATGATTTAGTTAATGGAAATCTAGCAAGAGATTATGACCATGATAAAATAATTTTTTTAATTAAGGAAAAGCTAGAAAAGAAAGGATTTAAACCATAGCACCAATATGAATGACGCGCTGTAAGTAAAGTTCGCATAGTATTTGTTCTTTCCCACTGAAAATTGATAAGACAAAAAAGAGCTCTACAGCCAATACGAACCAGATGTGGCTTGAGATATGCAATTTCTTCTTTTTGTTTATTTTCGTGATCAGTTTTCATAAGATTCCGTTAGTTAAAAGTGCCGCTCATTAATCATTACGATTACGAAGCATTTTTCTTGCCAATTTCATTTTAAATCAATAGATATGCAATTGCAATTTGAATAAGTATTGATAAAATAAGAGCGAGTATCAATTTTGTGGAAAGTTTGCTTTGTTTGCTGAAGATCAAATCTTGTTCGGCAAAGTTAGATGGAGTATTTTCGTCGAATTCCTGCTTATTGATTTTCTCTGCAATGCTTTGGAATAGCGTGAGATTGCTTTTTTCGAAAGGCAGAATTATTTCCGAGTTTATGCGTCCCTTGTTGGCATGCCTGCGGAAGTCTTTGTAGAAGAATTCAATTTTTAAATAATTAACGCCTTTCTTTAATATAGTATTGGCAGAGATTAATTTCTCGGAAAGCATTCCACATGAGAAGATGGTCATATCATTATTTATGATTACAGCTTTTGGAGAGATGAAAATCACGCCTTCGCCGGTCATAAATTTATTCTTTTCGGAGTGAGAGCGAATAAATGCAGCGCTAAATATGCTTATGGCAACGGCAAATAGTATTCCGAAAAATGTGAACATATCATCGCTTGAATCAGCTGCAAAAATAGAGACTGTTCCGATTAATATTATGAGCATTCCCAAGCCTATTGCAAGGAAAATCATCGCTCCATTGCCTTCGAGCAACATATTATCGCGATAATCCGTCCATAATTTGCCAGTGAGCCGATATGAATGAATTGCATCTTTGCTTATAATGGACTTAAACAGCTTTGCTTTGCTCAAATATACCACAAATAGAGCAGCGAACAAGGCAAATCCCACCGCCGATAGCACTCGAAGACCATAAGGCGTAGTGCTGAAATAGCTGTAATTCACTACTTCGCTGTTTTTCAGCTTTGCCATAATTTCCAAAATATATGGAAAGAAAGACATTGCCCCAACCAGTAGCATAATTGCCGCAATATTTAAGTAGCCGTTTTTTATTTTTACTTCGTGCATAGCTATTCCAAAGATTGCAATATAAGAAAATTAATAGATTTATTCACATTTCAAATGAAATTCTTATTATCTAAAAGTTACATCAAAAATATTTCGAGAAAATTCATTATATTTACTTATTATTTATGGTTCTTCATCATTTATAGTGGGTAATCGAATTTGAGCTTACCAGCGATCAAGTGAATCATGGTGATAAAATTGTCTATGTTTCTATAACCTCGAACTCTTTTTTTAGCAAGCGATGTCCCTTTGAATTGATCCATAAAGGCTTTAACGAAGTAGAAGGCAAGTGTTTCGTCACCGCGGCTTCTTGCGGCTTGCTGTCTATCGACACGCTTTTCGAGTATTTTGTAAAGATTGCCCTCATGCTTGCTTTGCTTGATTTTTTCAACCAATTCTTCTTCAACGAGAATATCCACAAGACGTTGCACATAGCGAGTTTTTGCCTTCCGTTCTTCATCGGAAGCGTCTTGAAAAACGTATTCAAAAATCTCCTTCAAGCTCACTTTCCCATTTGATGAGATGAATAAGTAAGCTTGAAGAATACGTCGGGATTGATTATATTTTTGTGGTGTGGGCATTGGCTTTATTAATTCTTTCAAACTTTAATGAGTAATAATGGTAAAGTTTTACTAAATTTAGCTTTTGATAGCCTGTATAACTCTTATCAAAGATTAAGCTAATTCGTTCATTTATACTTTCAGAATCCAAACCTAAGTAGTTC
>JBBRJR010000290.1:0-2627 GCA_038218865.1 Kapaibacterium sp. (SeqCode)
TGTCGCTCGAAGTTATTAACGAAAACAATTGCTTGGGCTACTCTGAAATGTTCGCAATCGATATTGGCGGCAACTTCAAGCCGAAAATTCGCATCTTAGGCGATGCCGCTATTTGCGAAGGCGCCACCGTCTTACTTGACGCCGGCTATGGCTACGAAAAATATTTGTGGAACAATTCAGAAACCACGCGATTCATCAAAGCCGCTTCGGTGGATTCTTTCTTTTGCTTTGTCAGCGACAAATACGGCTTCTCTGGTTGGACAGATACTGTGCATATCCGCGTTTTGCCCCGCCCTATGCAGCCCAAAACAAGCGTATTTGGCAACCAATTTATTTGCTTGGAGGACTCGCTCCCCATTCAGTGGTTCTTCTATAATCAAGTAATTCCAAATGCTAACAAAAAACAATATACAGCCGACATTGCAGGCGTTTATAAGGCATGCGTAACTGGCTTGAACGGCTGCCAATCTTGCTCGGATGCAATTGATTATCTGGTCGGCGTCAGCGAGAAAAAAAATGATTTGAGCGTCAGAATCTATCCCAATCCAACTCATAACGAACTGAATATTGATTTAGAAAACTTAGCGGGCGAAGTAATTGTTAGTATTTATAATCAATTGGGACAAATAATTATAAGCGAGAAAGTCATATCCGCCAGCACTTTCCACCAATCCTACGATTTGTCTCGACTTTCCCGCGGCGTCTATATACTCGCAATCGACAACGGAACCTTGAGACGGCATTATTCGATAATTTGCAGGTAGAAAGGCTGTGGGGAAGAAAGTTTCCGGTGGTCGGTTCTCGGCAAAGGCAAGGCATTGGGCTGTGGGTTTTGGGCTTTAGGAAAGATAAAGAAAATATACTATAGTAAGTTATTATAATACAGCTATTTCTTTCTCCCTCTCTTGTAAGACGGTGCCGGGGTGAGGTTCTTCGGCGTTCGCCCTTCTTAATATTGTTCCCCGTAGGGACATGGCATGCCGTGTCCACCCTAAGAACCTCACCCGCGTCCCCTCTCCAAAATTGGAGGGGAGTTAAAACCGTAAATTCTTTTTTATTTTCTTCCTGTGGCTGCCCCGATAAGATATATTTTTAGGTTTTATACATAACATTTTTGTTAAATGAACAATAAAACTGCAAAAATAATATGAACACCCCCTAGCCCCCTCTTAAAAGAGGTGGGACAATAACATGGAAATCGAATCTTGTAAGCTCTTATAATTCAAATATTTCTTTCTTCCCCTCTTGTAAGAGGGGGGCGGGGGGTGTTTAAAGATGTAAGTATCATCGCAAGGTTATTTGAACATGCGTGCCAGTCTTAAAAGCACGTCATCTGACTTATCGGGGCAACCCCTCGGGGTGAGGTTCTTGGTTTTCAGTTGCCTGAGAAAAACGATTGTATATATTTATTTTTGTATTTTTGTTTTGTAAAAATTGAGAAATGGAATAGTGCGTTTATGGGAAAACATTTAAAAATAATTACCTCTAAATATTTGGACGAGTACTTAAAAAAGTTAATATTGATTGGCTCGATGTTTTTAATAAATTAAAAGTTAAAGCACAATTTTCGCTCGAAGATTTTGAATGTTATATTATTTCATCTTCGCTGTATTCTTCTAAAATTGAAGGTAATACTCTCGATGTGAATAGTTTTTTCAGAAATCGTACCAAAAAAGATTCTTTGAAGATTAAAGAAGTCAATGAAATAGAGACACTTATGAAGGCATATAAATTCGCCTCCGAAAATAAACTTAATCGAACTAATTTTTTCAAAACCCATTCAATTTTATCTCAAACACTGCTGCCGGCTAAAGAACGAGGCGTTTTACGCAAGGAACAAGTTGCAGTTAGAGATACTAAAACTATGCGACCAGTTTATCTAGCGGTTGAACCACAATTTTTGAAAATGGAATTCACCAAACTGTTCGATGACATCGATACACTAATAAAAAGAGAATTAAGCCACAAAGAAACCTTTTATTTTGCATCGATGATACATCTTTGGCTTGCATTAATTCACCCTTTCGCTGATGGAAACGGACGCGCTACTCGGTTGTTAGAAAAATGGTTTCTTGTATCAAAACTTGGAATTGAGGCATGGTCAATACATTCTGAAAAATATTATTGGGACAATCGTCCTGAATACTATCATAATATTCAGATTGGCTATAACTATTACGCCTTGCATTGGGTGCGTTGTATGCCGTTTTTGCTAATGCTACCAAATGCTTTTGCAGAATCTTGAAAGCATTTTTTATTTAGAACATACTAAAAATCAATGGAAACATCAACAATAAAATCCAGAACTTTAAGTGAAATTAGTATATAAGTGATTACTCAACTCCAGAGCAGTTGAATAGTGGTAGAATTACGCTATTATTTAGTCTTTTTATTAGATTTGGCACACCTTCGATGTGTGCCAAATCTTGATGTATCCTGCCTTTCACCGACTACCGATAACTGATAACATTCTTCCTCATTGCCAAACGCCCACAGCCCAATGCCCGTCCTACCTTCCGCCGGCTATCGATATTCTTATGTCCAAGCCGACTTGCGTAGTATGGAAGCCCGGCTGCGCCGCTCCCTCGTTGAATGTGCCTTCGTAACGTACAAAGAAGGATGCCGTA
>JBBRJR010000291.1:0-2549 GCA_038218865.1 Kapaibacterium sp. (SeqCode)
GCCCATGAATGCCCTTGAATTGCTAATTTAGCTGGGTCGGCAATGCCTCTGTCAATCAACATTTTTAAGCCTGAAGTGATTGCTTCAACAGCATCAGTTCCGGGGCGCCCGTTTCGGTATTTTACATCTGGCACAAATACCATATAACCCTCTCCAAGATAAACTTGATAAGCGGGACGATGGTTAATCCTTGGTTGATAGAATCTATAAGTATATTCAGAAAATCTATCATAATAATATACAAGAACAGGATATTTTTTGCTTGCGTCGAATCCATCGGGTTTGATAATATACCCATCTAAGGAATCCCCAATAGGCGATACCCAACTTACAGGCTCAGTAGTACCCCAAATGAAGTCCTTCATATTTGGATTGATATCGCTAATTCTAGAAGAGCTGTCATCCATCAACCCGTCGGATAGCCACAAATCAGGAAATTCATCAAAACTTTCTTTAGTATAAATTATTTTATCGGCATTTTTGGCTTTACCTACAATGAAGAAGTTCTTCTTAGAAAAGTGTCCCATACCATTGTCAGTACAAACGTTTATTGCTCCGGCAATATTTGTTTGGAGCAGATGTATGTTAGAATTCTTTTCTTTTTCATTATATCCCTGAAGATAAATAAAATCTCTTTCGCCAATTACCTTTTTTGTAGGGTCAAGGTTCTTTACTCGGAAATTAATACCAAGCCGTTTTCCGATAGTTCCGGTAATATTAATGTATGAACCATGGTCGTCAAGAACGAACTTATAAATATCATGTTTTTCGTTTATCAGTACAAATTTGTCATTTTCGAAAAAACCACCGATGCCGTAGCTACCGGGCTCCATAGGCATATCGTTGTCTTCATCGTAAAAAGGCAACTTGATTCTTGCTGTTATGTTTGATGTCTTGCCATCTTTAGTATCATAAATAAACCAGTTCCTATCTTTGAAGAAAACTATGTGCTTGCCAAGTGGAGATAGATGAGCCTGCTCGATTAGCGCTTCAGAGACTAGTTTCTTCTCACCAGTATTCAAATCAAATAAATATAAATCAAAAAACCATCCGCCCCAAGTAGATTGAAGCAAATATTTTGAGTCATCGTAACCAACTGTATATTCAGAATTGTCGCTATAATTAACATTTGATATATTTTCGTCACCTAATTGGAAAAAATTCTTTCTTTCGATATCATAAACTGCCGTGAAAGTGCGATTTTTGTTTTTATTCCACCAATCAACTTGATTTGTTGATATTCTTGGGTCTTTATAGTGCCAAATCAATTCATCAGAGTTAGTTAGTATAGTATCAGCATTATAAAAATTATCATCTGTAAATTTGAGGTCTTCAAAATCAGAAGTATCTTTTTCGCCCACTGGCTTAACACCAAAGAAAAGCTTATATCCATCTTCAGTCCACTGGGTTTTGTTAGAAGCTGGTATGTACCAACCTTTTTGTACTGCAGAAGAAGTTACTGCAAATCGGCTAACCTCAGGCTTGATTTTTTCCCATAAAAGCAAGGAGCCTTCGTCGGTGCGGCCATCCTTGCGAAGTGGTGCGGAAATATAAGCAAGAGCTTCTTTTTTATCGTTCCAAGCAAGTGAAGAAAAAGAATAATTCTCAATTTTGTTTATTGAAGTTTCGGGAGCATATTCTTCTTGCAAATCTCTTTTATATACTCCGTCAAGTTTTCCATCTGCAGAAGATTTTGTATAAAAAAGGTATTTAGCTGTACTGTCAATCAAATATTCAGTCACATCTTTAATTGAAATTTCTGTGCTCGAAAAAAGGTGTTTTAAAATCAGTTCCGAGCCAATCAATTTCTTTTTCATTTTGTCACTTTTATTGCTTTCATCTGAGTTTTTCTGATAGATAAGCCATTTTGAATCATTACTGAACTTAAAGTCCTTGATGCTCCCAAATTCAGTGAATTGTCCAGTGGAAGTCCTTAGCAAGACAATGCCTGACTTGGGCTTATCTTTTGGCGTCTTGGCATTTTCTACTTCAAGCGATTTTGCTAATTGGTTAGCACACATCCAAAATCCATCATTGGAAAATACAGGCTTTTCGCCCCTTGGCACGACAACACGACTTGTATCTTCGGTGCTTACGATATAGAGCTCACCATCGCCACGGTCGGGCACTGAAGAATACGCAACCCACTTTCCATCGTCAGAAATTGCAGTTGAGCGTATAGCCTTAAATTTCATCGCATCGTCGTGTGTGAACTTCTTTTTTGCTAAAGCGTCGCTTGTTTGTGCAAAAAACGCTATTGCAATTAAAATTGAGAGAAATACTTTTAAACCTTTCATAATTTAATTCATATATTTAATTTATAAAATTTCGTTTTAACATATAGCATTGATTACAAAACTAATAAATAACTTTTTTAAACTATTGCTATTAATAATAGTAATGACAAAATAGATTTCGTTTTGTTATCAATTAATCGTATATTTAATAAATTTTTGACTTCTTAATCAGCCAACCACTATAAATGACGAAGAAGCAAACATTTAATCAATTATTTTCGATGCTTTCTTTAACATATTATCAGAAAAAAC
>JBBRJR010000292.1:0-2535 GCA_038218865.1 Kapaibacterium sp. (SeqCode)
GACTAAATTTGCCTGTCTTCTCAAATTCGCTAATTTGTTTACTTCTTGTGTTTACAGCTGATCCGCGTTCAATTAATGAAACATTAAAACCTGCTAATTGCAGCGAATATGCGGCAAAAAAACCGGCGGGTCCACTGCCAACGACACATATTTTCTCTTTACGTTTTGTTCGAATAATTGTCAGTGGCTGGACAGTTTCTTTATCATCTACAAAAGCATCCGAATAAACGAATGCTTTTACTTTCCAATGAATATTACGTTTATTACGAGCATCAAGGCTTTGCAAATCGACTGAAAAAGTAAAATCATCGGATTTTATTTGCTTTTTTATTTCCTTTTTTAATAAATCTGAATCAAATTCAATTGGCATTGTTAATTCAAAAATTTTTGAGCCCAAACTATTTCCTCCAATTATTTTTCTTTTTTTCTCGAATATGGGGAACATCAGTATGCAGTAACCTCACGTTATTTATGCCGAATATTTCTTGCAATAAGTTGATATTAGCTGCACTAACTAAAATATTAGAAGCTGGAACCAGGTAATTCCTTTTAACTTCCCCATTTTTAAAATGAAAAAGAATCTTAGATGTTTTACTTCCCTTTTCCATTTCAGAATTCATTCTTTCAATATGATTATCTTCACAAAATGCAGTATCTATCCATATTTTATAGCCAATGTAGAATTTATCTATTGCTTTGTTTAGAGTATATGCTTCATCTGCAACAATTTCAATTAGTTCGCCATTGAATGATGTTTTTCCGAAAACAACTATAGGCTCGTCTTGCTTTATAGCTTCTTCGTGAAGTTTATATATATCACTCCAAAAGATAACGCGTGCCTTACCGTAGAAATCTTCTATCGTTAAGAAAGCAATTGTGTTTTCATTTTTATCCAGCCGGGTGCGAACTTCAGTAACTAAGCCAGCTATCTTAATGTCAGTTCCAATAAGTGGACTCTCTATGTCATTTAAATTAAATGGATTTATGGATTTTATTTGAATCTCAACTTCGTTCAGAGGATGACCCGAAACATAAAAGTTCAAAAATGCCTTTTCGCGCTCAAGCCGGGTTTTACTGTCCCATTCATTTACGTCTGGAATTCTTGGGACATTTGGCTGGATGTTGGCGGTGCCTGCAAATATGGAATCCATGCCCATATCATTTGAACTTGCGACAGCCTTAGCGTATTCAAGTCCGGAATCAATAGCCATCATTAGCGAAGCACGTTTAGAATCATGCAATCTATCGAAGGCGCCGGAGCAAATCAGGGCTTCGAGTGTTTTACGATTAATAAGTCGCGTGTCCACACGTGAGACAAAGTCATAAAATGATTCAAAATCATGGTCTTCCCTATTTATAACAATATTTTCTACTGCTGGAATTCCAACATTTTTTATGCCTGCCATACCGAAAAATATTTCGCTTCCTTTTGCTATGAAATTAGTATTCGAACTGTTAATGTCAGGCGGCAAAACCTTGATTTTAAACTTTTTAGCTTCGTCAATTAACTGTACGATTTTATTCTGGTCATTTATTTCATTAGTCATGTTAGCTGCGAGAAATTCAGCTGGGTAGTGAGCTTTAAGCCAAGCTGTTTGGAAGGCAAGGTAAGAATATGCAAGTGAGTGAGATTTATTAAAGCCATAGGAAGCGAACTTGGCAATCAAATCATATATCTCGCCTGCTTTTTTGGCATTAATATTATTTTTCGCAGCACCCTCGATAAACAGCGGTTTCATTTTATTCATTTCAGACTGCTTTTTCTTGCCCATCGCTCGGCGAAGAATATCAGCTTGACCTAAAGAAAAACCAGCCACTTGCTGCACCAATTGCATTACCTGCTCTTGATATACGATAATCCCATAAGTCGTTTTTAGTGAATTTTCCATAATCGGGTGCAGATAAACTATAGGCTTGCGTCCGTGTTTTCTGTCAATAAAATCCGGAATATTTTCCATCGGCCCTGGACGATAAAGCGCATTCATAGCAGTTAATTCTTCCAAATTTTGAGGTCTTAGTTTTCTTAAATAATCTTGCATACCATTGGACTCAAACTGAAATACCGCGAGCGTATTGCCTTCGCCTAACTGGTCGTAAGTTACTTTATCATCAAAATCAATTTTATCAAGATCTATTTTTTCTTTGGTATTCTCCTCAATCATAGCCAACGTATTTTCAATAATAGATAAGGTCTTTAAACCCAAAAAGTCCATTTTCACTAAGCCGGCAGATTCTAAATCATTCATTGAATATTGGGTTATTACGTCGTTAGAATTCTCGTCGCTTTTTGTCGGTTGGACAACTGGGACGAAATCGGTGATTTCTGCTGGAGCGATGACAACGCCTGCGGCGTGTATAGATACACCGCGATTACGATTTTCCAGAATAATAGAGTACTCTATCATTTCTTTTAATTTTTCATCGTCAGTGTCCCTGACCCATTTTAATTCGGGTAATTCCAAAGCTTCGCTTATTGTTTTGACTTTTCCTTGAATGACAGGAATTTTACTTGTTATGTTTTTTGCTGTGGAAAGC
>JBBRJR010000293.1:0-2533 GCA_038218865.1 Kapaibacterium sp. (SeqCode)
AACTACAGGTAGGATTGCTATTAGAATTTTCTTTAATGATATTTTACTTTGCAGTAAATTTGAAGCCGCAAAAGCTGAAGCAAATGCAAAAGCAAGAGCTATGCCGATGTCGCGGATTAGAATTGACCAGAGAAGAAGAACTACGGCAATTAAAAAATGATAAATATTTGCTTTTTCTATGTATCGCAAGAAAAAATATGCCGACCAGATGAGTAAGGCAAAAAACGGAATATCGGTATTGAATGAATAAATGAAATTCAGAAATACGGCTTGGATTAAAAATGCGAAAGTAAAAATCATGGTGCGGCGTGAATCTTTCGTAGCTTGCCAAAAGAAAAAGTAGGTACCCCAAATTGCTGCAAAACCCATGAAAACCGTGAAGAGACGGAGTGAATTAAACGAGAAACCAAGCGGAGCGATAAATATTTTAGCAAGAATCAGCTGCCCGGCGAGCGGCATAGATGTCCAATCCACAAAATGGAACTCTCCGGTTTGCCAATAAGTAAGCATAGAGCCGGCGAATGACCAATCGTCATACATGCAGAACTCGCCCCAAGGCGAAACTATGAAAGTTACCGCAATAAGGAAAAGCGTTATTATGCCAAGATATTTTAAATCAACAAGTTTCAAAATTCGCGTCCTCTTTTAATTTTGTCAAATATTATAATAATATTATAATAAAATGATTAATAATCATACTATAAAAAATTATTTAGCGAGTACTACGAATTGAGTTCTACGATTTTTGGTACGTCCCTCTTCGGTCGAATTGCTTGCAACGGGCTTTGAGAAGCCAAAGCCGCGATAGCGAAGCCGAGCCGGATCGATTCCATTTTTTACAATTGCGTCGTAAACGGATTTCGCCCTATTGTCGGACAATGTTAGATTGTATTCTTGCGAGCCGACATTATCGGTATGTCCTTGTATCTCAAGCCGGAGCTTAGGGCGGCTCAGCATAGCATCGACAATCTCTTCGATAACTGGCTTGGCGTCATCTTTTAGACCCCATTTATTGAAATCAAAAAGTATTGGGCGGACGAACTCATCGCCTACGTCTTTCCAAAGGTCAGATGTGTCGTATTCGCCTTCTGCGATTAAATTGCTGTCGCGGCCGGGCAAATCCAAGTGCGAATAGACAGTATGCCAGCCCCAATATTTAGGCGGAGTATATGTAACATAGTAGAAAAAGCGCAGGCTCATATAAATATCGCGAAAAACGGAAACCATCTGCTCTTTGGTGTAAACCTTGTAGAATTTCCCGCCAGTATAGCTTGCTATTGACTTCAAATTATCATCCTTAGAATAGCCGAAGGCAACGCAAAACACGTGGACGCCTAAGTCTTTAGCTTTTTGAATTATCTCGCCGACTTCCTTTTTGGAATAATTTTCGTCTCCGTCGGTAAAAATAACCAGAACGCGAGGGACGTCCGCGGGAGTATTTTCAAACATGGAAGTAGCGCTATAAATCGCTTCGTTAATTGCTGTGAACAGCCCAAAGCCTTGCTGGCGTTTCGCGCGGTAAAGCGTTAGGATTTGATTTTTATCTTGCGAAAGCGGGACTTTGACGTCAAAATCTTTATTGAAGGTAGCCAAGCCGATTTTATCGTAATCAAATTTCATACCGACGAAAAGCTCTGTTCCCTCGAAGATAGCGCCCAAAATGGGATCCATAGAGCCGGAGTAATCGACTGTGAGGACGATATTATAGGGAATAGAATCTTTGGCGCCGAACTCACGGACGTGGAAATTATCAATATCGACGTCGCGAGTATTGTAAACCCTGCCTAATTGTTCTTTTACTCTGTTAAAATAAACGGTGCTGTCCTTCCGGTAAGGGTCAGCCATATTGGTAATGAATCTGCCCAAGGAGTCATAAACGCGAGTGTAGAGTTTGATAGTATCAGGATATTTGTCGATTTCGATACGGAAAATGTCATAGATTATCAAGTTTGCATCAGCCGAGTCAATCGGCAGGGTAGAAGTAATGTAAATCGGCTTGGCTGCGGTATCGAGCGGGTCTTGCTGCTCGGCTAAAAATTCAAAATCGGTCGGCTTGTACGTTTTGCAAGAGAAAAGAAACGCAACGATTGCCGCCAATAGTGCTATGTTCTTGAAAAAGGATTTTTTCATCAGACAACTTATTAGTTCTACATAATTCAAATATAATAAAAGCGGCTATAATGTCATAATTAAAAATGAAAAGATGATAAAATAATATGTTTGAAACGATAGATGTGATTTATTATTTGAAAATAGCCAAATGAATGAAATCAAAGAAAAGGTGTACGAAACTATTTTTGCAAAAATTAACGTTAAAAAAAATATAAAGAGAAAAAAGAAAAAAAACATTTGGTAGTTTGGGAAAAATGCCTTAATTTTGTAATTCGTTTTTGCGGGGTATAGCGCAGTCCGGTTAGCGCACCTGGTTTGGGACCAGGGGGCCGGGGGTTCGAATCCCTCTACCCCGACAAAGAAAAAAATAACGGGCTTCGTTTCTTTCTGAGATGCGAAGCTTTTTTTTTGCTAACAGACT
>JBBRJR010000294.1:0-2499 GCA_038218865.1 Kapaibacterium sp. (SeqCode)
AAAAATAATTTAAATAATGAGAAAAAAAGTCGCTGTAATCGGCGCAGGTATAGCCGGAATGAGTGCCGCAAAAGAATTATCTTTAAATGGATTTTCTCTTGATATATTTGAATCCAAAAGCATTCCAGGCGGACGCACTACATCGCATCCTGACGCCGTAACTGGCGAAACAATTGACAACGGGCAGCACGTCTGCATAGGTGCTTACGAGCATTTTTTTAATTTGCTTGAATTTTTGGATAGTCGCGATAGTTTTCTTACTGAAGACAAATTGGCTTTAAATATCATCGATAAAAAGCATAAATATAGCATCAGCCAAGGCTTTTTACCGGGTAGATTCGGGCTTCTGCAAGCTGTAATGAATTACAATGCTCTCGATATATTTTCCAAAAGATCGGTCGTAAGTCTATTAATTTGGATGAATTATGTTGAAGTTTTCTCAGAAGAAAGTACACTCCGCTTTTTGCAACGTCAGAAACAAACAAAAAAAGCAATCACGTATCTTTGGGAACCTTTGATTGTGGCGACTATGAATCATAATGTCGAAAATTCTTCAGCAGAGATTTTCCTTAATATGATTCGCGTGATGTTTAAAACTTCCGATACGAGCAAACTTATTTTGCCGAAAGTGCCTCTTGCTACGCTTTATAAAAATTTCCAAACAATAATTGAAGCCCAAAACAATTCAAAAGTTCATTTTCTTTCTCAAATTATTAGCATTAATTTTGATGATGACAGAGTGGTCAATGTTATTGATAATAAAGGGAATACTTTCCATTTCGATTATTTGGTAATCGCAGTGCCACCGAAAAATTTGGAAAGGATGCTCGTTATATCCGGCAACCGAAATCTTATCAACACACAATTCGATTACTCTACTATTATATCCCTCTATTTCTGGACAGATAAACCGCTCGCATTTAATCGTTACACTGGGCTGATTGGCAGCCTCGCTGATTGGATTTTCGACCTTCGTTACTTGCACGGAACTAGTAACGAAAATTATCCTTGCAGCTACGCATTAACCATAAGCAATGCGAATGACTTGCTGTTCATGTCTCGAGAAGCCATGATATTGGCAATAATTGACAATCTGCGCGAATTCGGATTAATGCAGGATGCAAAAGTACTACATTCTAAATTAATTATCGACCAAAGAGCAACTATCTCCATCGATCAGTTCAGCAACGAGAAACGCCCCGAAAGCAAGACGCCGATACAAAACCTTTATATAGCAGGAGATTGGACAGCGACCGGCTATCCAGCGACTATGGAAGGAGCAGCTTTAAGCGGTATTAATGCAGCAAAAAAAATAATAGAAAAAGAAATTTCTTTGTAAAAATAAAAAAAAGTGTTAATTTTGTACTTTAAGCTCGGATGGCGGAATAGGTAGACGCACAGGACTTAAAATCCTGTGAGCGCAAGCTCGTGCGGGTTCAAGTCCCGCTCCGAGTACTTGAAAAGCAAACTAATCCCTGTAAATAATATTTACAGGGATTTTTGCTTTTAATATATTCTACATTTGATTTCCATATTTTGTTGAGAGAATACTTAATGCTATAAAAATATTACTTATTATTTTTAGGTTGCAAGTATCATCTTCGTTTGTGATTTCTTTGATTAATTCTAAATAATCTTGGTATATTTTCGTTTTGTATTAGTCATTAATTCAGATCATATTAATTGCGGCATAATAATGAAGTTCACATTCGACCTTAGGCGAAAAAACGAAAAGATGAAACAAGATCATACTTTCGGTGTCGACCCAAAAGAAGATTTGACGGTTTTGCTGAATGAATGTAAATTACTTTTGCCCTCTTACGATGAAGCAATGATCCGCAAAGCTTTTAATATGTGCTATCAAGCTCATATAAATAAATTACGAAAATCCGGCGAACCCTTTTATACTCATCCACTTGAAGTGGCACGTATAGTAATCAATGAAATTCCCCTTGACGACGTATCAGTGGCAGCGGCACTATTGCACAACGTAGTAGATGAAAGTGATAAATATACTATCCAAAATATACGACAAGAATTTGGTCCGACAGTCGCTCAAATAGTCGATGGCGTCTCCAAGATAAAATATGTAGAAAGCCAGCATATTAATTCGGAAGATCAGATGGAAAACTATCGTCTGCTGCTTCTTGCTCTTTTCAAGGACGTTAGAATAATTCTCATTAAGCTTGCAGATAGATTGCACAATATGCGTACGCTCGAGAATTTACCGCAAGAAAGCAGGCTTCGTGCATCCAACGAAACACTTAGCATTTACGCACCTTTCGCCAATCGCTTTGGTCTTCGTAATATTAAATGGGAGCTCGAGGATTTAGCTTTCAAGTATTTGCACAATGAAGAATACGAAAAAATTAAGGCGGAGCTAATGCAAACCCGCGAGGAACGCGAAGATTACATTGACCGTCTGCTCGCCCCTATTAATTTAGCTATTGAAAAAGATGAACTCTTAAAAAAACTAAAAATTAAATATGACTTAACTGG
>JBBRJR010000295.1:0-2490 GCA_038218865.1 Kapaibacterium sp. (SeqCode)
GCCTCTGCCGAAAGTTTGATTAGAGCTTATCTTTACCCGAATATAATTTTGCCAGAGACGAATCCTGAGCAGCTTATCAAAGAAATTGCAAAATCGCTTATTTTTTATAATTTATATTCTTATAAGTATCGCAATTCATTCGTGCCGAACGAAATAATCGCTCGAAAAGTAGATGCTTTGAGGCTTTTGGATAGCATTTCAAAGGGGAAAATAAATTTAAGCGGAGCTGCATTACCGAAAAGCATTCGGAGCAATCTCTCGCTTCAACAAAAATATTTTTCGCTGGACAATTTAGAAGAATTCAGAGATTCGAGAGAATAATCAAACATAAAAACAAGGAATTTTTACCATGAATAAGAAATTTGAAACATTTAAAGAAAAAGCGCTCGACTTTGCAAAGCGGAATACATTATGGCTGGCGTTGGGCTGTGTGTCGCTTTTCCTACTTTCTGGAAGCTCGGCAACTCTTAATACGCTGCTTTTGCTTGTGCTGATAGAATCCATAGCACTGGCGCTTTCGAGTGTAGCAGCATTTGCATATACAAAAATCGATTTTTCACGTTATGCGATGTGGAACACTTTGGGCAGCATCTTTTTAGGCGTGCATATTTGCATTGGCTTAGTGGTGATGGGAGTTTATTTTACGCAGTTTTAGGCATTTGGGCTGTGGGCGTTAGGCATTAGTTAAGAAGTTAAAAAGGAAATAAGGTTGTCGGTGGACTTGATTAGTTTTGCCTGCTACCTGAAATCTGCTACCTGAAACCTGATAGGAGTTTTTATGAAAAAATTATTATTATTATTTATCTTGTTAATACTTTTGCCGCTGAGCGGTTTTGCTCAAACAAAATACGTTTTGCCTTGTAAAGTTGAAGTATTGCGTCAAACGGCAAAAGTAATTCATAGCCAAATTGGCATAGTTGAACGAACGGGGCGTAATGACGGCGAAGTAGAAAAGTACAATCGATATATGGGGCAAAGCAAGCACGCGCCGTATTGCTGCTCAGGGATTTATTTTTGCTTTGCCGAAGCAGTCAAAGGGCTATGTCTGCCGAATTATTTTATTCCAATACCAAAAACAAGCGTTGCATCGGAAGTTTTTATATTTGCCAAAAGAAATGGAATAAAAACGAATTACGCAGCAACGCAGGGCGATTTAATCATTTGGCGGCGACATAATTCTTACAAAGGGCATATCGAATATGTGGATTCGGTCGGGCGTGCCGGCTTTGTTCGCACAGTTGGATTTAATTCTACAAAAACAATACAAAACAAAAAATACGAAGGTGTATTTTTCCAAAAAAGAAACATAATGCATCCATTGGGAAGGCTGAAAATTAGAGGTTTGGTAGGCTTTTCAAGGTTGGAGGAAAAAAAATGAAGCAAGAAATATTAGTAAACAAAAGCATGGCGTCAGACTTTGAAACCGAGTGGCTGCCTGTTTTTTCGCCACGCAAAAATAATATTCCGGAAGTAAGGATAAAGTCGCTCGAAGTAAATTGGGGCGACGCCTGCGGCGCTTTGGACGGAAAATTGATGATTTTAGGCTCGCCGGACAGCGAAATTTCTGCTATCGGCGGCTCGGTTTTTATCGACAAAATCACTACGTACGGGGACGCTTGGATATTTGACTTTTCGCGGCAAATAAATTACATTAAGCTGAAATACATAGCAAACGGAGTGCTGGGCGGCACAATCAACGCTTCAATTTATTTTAATCAATAGGAGGCAACTATGCCATTCACAATTTTTCCGAGTACGTACCAAACACAGTGGTGGGGCTCGCTTGCGGGGGACATGGCGAATCAACGGGATTTAACGCAAGCGCTTGACGCAAAAGCAGACATAGCGCACGTTCACGCAGATAACATCAGCGAATTCCCGATGATTGTTTCATTTTCAAAATACGGACCAATAGCTGCCGATGAATTTATCATGCCTCATGTCATATATATCGAAGGCTTTAGGGCGCAAATAAAAATGTTCCGCTGCCAAACGAGTGTCGGCACTTTGTCATTTTCATTGAAGCAAAATGCTCGCTTGCTGGCAGAGATCGACGAAATTGAAGTAACCGCTTCTCTGCAAAGCCAAGAGCTACTTTTGCCTGTTGAATTATCTGATGGCGACGTGCTTTCGCTTGAAATAAATGAAGCCAATGCTTCGGCAAAAGATATTTATATGGAGTTAGTAGTTATTTATAAAAAAATAAATAGTAATTAAATATATCTTTTCCGCGTAGCGATTAAATATAACTCCTAAGGAGCAAGGGAAGATGATACAGTTGTAGGCTGTAGGCATATGGTTTCCGGTTTTCGGTGGTCGGTTGCCGGTAAAAGCAGGAAGAAAAGTAATAGGCATTAGGAAAGACATTAAGTAAGGATTCTTGTAAGTTATTGTAATACAAGCGGTTTTTTCTGCTTCTCTTAAAAGACAATGTTACGAAGATAAGGAAATATAGGTTCAGATGAACAATGTGATGATACGGGCATTTTT
>JBBRJR010000296.1:0-2462 GCA_038218865.1 Kapaibacterium sp. (SeqCode)
AAGAACCACCCATCAATCTCGATTATTTCTATCATCTCTTTAACTTTCATTTTAAATGCAAAAATAATTAATAAAACTAAAAATCATGTCCGCCTTTACTGCCGTTCTCACTCTTATAAAATTGGTTGTTTCCAATCAAGAACGTTAGTAAGACTACGCTTACAAATATTTTAAAAGCTATATTCTTAATGCAATTATCGAAATATCATCTTTTGTCAACTACAATTTACATTTTATTTTTAATTTTCCAAAGTACTTTTATTTAATTTACGCTATCGCTATTTTGGGAGTAGGGCTTAATAGCGTTGATGATTGATATGGCACTATCAAAACCCGAACCGATAATATCGATTTTCTTCTCGCCACTATAATAACCTTCTAAATGCAAAACATTATAAGCACTATTCAAATAATTCAGCAATTTCTTGTCAATCTTTGCAAGGTTGCTTTGATAATATTCAATTGCTTTTCTGCCACGTTTTTTGGGAATATTCTTAATGTCGAATAAATAGTCAAGGGCAAGCAAAATGCCGGAATAGGCTATTCCGCTTGCAGTTTTCACGTATTTCTCATCTTCATAAAACTTGCCGTCGCGTCCAGCAAGTTTGAGCTGTTCTCTTGCGTTCTCTATATAACGCATTGCTTCCCCGTATGGGTCTTGTGTTTTCATTACCTTGCCAAAATTTGATATTATCATTTCGACGAGAAAGCGAAATTCCTATTGCAGAATAGCAAATCCACCCATCAAAAATAATATGAAACATAATTGCATAACCTTTCGTATTAGATTAAAAGGTTTATTCATTCGGAGGTTTCTATGTCGAAAAAACTTACTCTCTCACGTAGGCACAAAATTATTGCCGGAGTTTGTGGCGGCTTGGCTGATTACTTCAATATCGATGTCGTAATCATCAGAGCTATTTTCCTTGTCGCATTTCTTGGCTTTGGTACGGGATTTTTGGCTTATGTTGTTCTTTGGATAGTAGTACCCAAAGAAGATTTCCCAATTTACTCAAATGGAGAAAGTTATGACTAAAAGATTATATCGCTCGCGCACAAGTCGCATGATTGGCGGAGTTTGCGGCGGCTTAGCCGAGTATTTCGACATAGACCCAGTTATCGTTCGTGCGCTGACCGTAGTAGCCACTTTTGGCTATGGCATTGGCTTTTTGGCGTACATCGTTTTGTGGATTATCGTTCCCGAACGCAGCAAAGTCTATTTGGACGCCACGAGCAACGCTTTCGTCGAAAAAGACGAATTTAAAGTTGAGCCTGAAGAAGAAGTAGCCGACATCAATAAAAGAAAAATATTCTTCGGAGCGGCGATGGTTGTTATTGGTTTTTTGTTCTTCATTAGCAATTTTGTTCCGTCTATCGAATGGGAATATATTTTTCCATTGCTGATAATAGGCTTGGGAATTTATATTATTTTCAAATCACAAAAAACAAAATCAGCGGGAGGCTCAAATGAAATCGAGTAGTTATTTTTGGGGTGTGTTGCTTATTTTTTGCGGACTATTTCTTTTTGCTATGCAATTTGAATGGATAGTTTTAGAATTAAGTTTTGCTAAATACCTTTGGCCTCTCGTTATTGTATTTATCGGTATTTCACTTTTTAATATACCTCAGTATGCAAAAAATACATTGGCAGGCTTGTCCGGAGCAATTTTGGCATTTTTTCTAATCGGACTTTTTACGGGCAGCTTTTGCAGCAATTGCGACGGCGATTGGTCGCTCAGTAAATTGCGGCTTGGCGGCAAAGGAATTTATTCCTCGCATTCAGTCATTTATTTGGACGAAGGCACACAGACCGCTCTTTTGCAATTCAAAGGTGCTTTGGGCGACGTAAAAATTGACAAAACTACCAATAATTTGATTGAAATGGAAAATGACCACGAAATCCTTGATATGGATGTTTCAGATACCGATTCGGTAAATAAATTAGTTATAGTTAATTCGCTTGCTGGCAGTAGCACTGAAAACGAGCCCAACACTAAACTTACGCTTAATCCGAAAATTATTTGGGATATGGAATTTAGTTCCTCCGCCGCAAATGTAGAGGCTGATTTGCGTGATTACAGAGTCAGAAAAATTGATGTTTCTTCCGCAATTTCAAATTTAGATATGAAAATCGGACGCAAGCGAGATACAGTCAATATTGATATTGAATCTTCTATTTCGGATATATCAATTGAAGTGCCAAAAGATTTCGCATGTCGTATAAATTCAAAAACGGCACTTTCTGACGCTGATTTCAAGGGTTTCACTCGAAGCGGCGACACTTACGAAACAGAAAATTTCAACAAAACGAACCGCGTCATATTTATAAATATTGAATCTGGGCTTTCGAGTATAAAAGTCAGACGGCGCTAAAGGGCGGGACAGGCTGATTTTCTTTTGTAGGGACACGGCATGCCGTGTCCTTGCTGTTTCGTAGGGGCGAACGCAAGTTCGCCCTAAAT
>JBBRJR010000297.1:0-2452 GCA_038218865.1 Kapaibacterium sp. (SeqCode)
CTTTTATAGATGGCATTCAGCTTTTAATAAAAGTCAGAGCCGTTGCCGAATACGACGATATTATATTCATTTTGCTCACTGGCAATACCGACGCCAGCGAAAGAATAAAAGCGCTCGACAAAGGAGCAGATGAATTTATAACTAAGCCCGTAGTTTCCGTAGCCCTCGAAGCAAGGCTGCGCTCGGCAATCCGAATTGTTAAAATGCAGCTGAAAATGAAGGAAGAAAATCAGCTACTTATGGAACTTGCCGATGAGCTTGAGCGGGATATTCAAGACATGGCGCGGCTCTCGGTGAAATTCATGCAGGCACGTATTCCGGCTTCGCAAGATATGTTGAACAACATTTCTTCGGCTTCGGTTTGGATAGCCCGCCAGCTCGGCAAGTTTTCCAACGAAGAAATCCGCGATATTGAAATCGCTGCTTTTTTATGCCAAGCCGGACGTATGTCACTGCCGGATCATCTACTTAAAGAACCAGTGATGATAGACGGCAAGCCGACGGATCACTTGATGATGCAAGTTCCTGCTGCCGCCAGGGAAATAGTATCCGGCGTAAGCCGATTTGCCGACGTCGGCAAAATACTTTTCTCGCTATACGAAAATTTTGATGGCAGTGGCTTTCCGGGACGTTTGCAGTCATGGCAGATTCCTTTTGCTGCGCGGATAATCAGAGTAGCGTTGGATTACGAAGAAATCAAACAAAGATCCGGTAAGCGAGGGATAGACGTTATCGGCTCATTGCAAAATTATTCCAATCGTCTCTATGATAGTCGCGTAGTTGTACTTATGGAGCATTACATACGGTCGCACGACAAGCAGGAATATAATCCCAACGAAGTGGCTTTGCTTCTGTCGGATTTGAAAGAGGGAATGATACTCTCGCGGGATATTATAACAGAAAAAAATATGAAATTAATGCCGTCGGGCGGCGTCTTGCGAGAAAATACAATTTCAAAGATTATAGCACATAATTCTTCTGACCCAATTTTGGGGCATATTTATGTCAAAAAGTTTTAGTTTTAATTTTTTTGTAAGGAATAATAAAAATGTTTTGGCTTTTTAATAATCTTTTGATACTAAATGAGATAGCAGGCTTTTTTGTAAACGAGCCACCATGGCTGGTCTATTCTGTTTTTTCATTAGTAATAATTATTATATTTGCTATTATCAAAAAATTTGTTAAACTTGCAATTTCAATTTCTGTATTAGTGATTTTAATTATTGTTATTACAAAATTATTGAATTTGCCTATTTTTTAATTATATATTGGAATATTTATGGCTTATAAAATTGGAGTTATTGGAACCGGATATGTCGGTCTCGTTTCAGGTACATGTTTTGCCGCAACAGGCAACACTGTTTATTGTGTAGATATCGATGAAATTAAAATTAATAAATTGAACAATGGCATCTGCCCAATATTTGAACCCGGCTTAGAAAGATTAATCGAAAGAAATACCAAAGAAGAAAGATTGTTTTTTACAACTGATTTAGCAGAAACAGTAGAAAACACATCTGTAATATTTCTTTGCCTGCCAACCCCGCCAAACGAAGACGGCTCGGCTGACTTACGCCATGTTTTGGAAGTAGCCGATAATATCGCTCGGATAATAAAAGAAAAAGGAATAACTGACAAGAAGATTATCATAAACAAAAGCACTGTGCCGGTCGGTACGAGCGAAAAAGTAAAAAATGCCTTGCTGAAACATATTTCGGCTGATGCTTTTGAAGTAGTAAGTAACCCAGAATTTTTGCGTGAAGGCTTGGCTGTCGAAGATGCCTTAAAGCCCGAGCGCGTCGTCATCGGCACAAGTTCGAAATGGGTAGAAGAAGTTATGACCGAACTTTACAAGCCATTTGTACGGACGGGCAATCCTATAATTATTATGGACGAAAAAAGCGCCGAAGTAACCAAATACGCCGCAAATGCTTTTTTGGCAACAAAAATATCATTTATGAATGATTTATCCGCATATTGCGAAAAAGTAGGCGCCGATATTGATAAAATTCGCTTCGGCATAGGCTCAGACAGTCGAATCGGAAAAATGTTCCTTTTCGCAGGCTTGGGCTACGGCGGCTCTTGTTTTCCGAAAGACGTACGGGCGCTCTCTTTTTCGGCAGATGAATATAATCATTCGCTGAAAATCGTAAATGCCGCTCAAGAAGTAAATAATGAGCAAATAGATAGATTTTTCTATCGTGTTAAAGACAGATTCGGCGATATTTCGGGAATGACCTTTGCAATATGGGGCTTGGCATTCAAACCCAATACAGACGACACTCGCGAAGCGCCGGCATTCAGAATTATCGACAATTTATTAAAATATGGTGCAAACGTCGTCGCCCATGACCCAGAAGCTATGGAAAACACTAAACACGTTTATGGCGACAAAATAAAATACTCCGACCGCATGTACGATACGCTTGACAATGCCGATGCATTGCTGATT
>JBBRJR010000298.1:0-2426 GCA_038218865.1 Kapaibacterium sp. (SeqCode)
GCGATAGGCTTTCAGGCGCCATTCGAGCATGAATTCAGGCTCGCCCTTTTTGTGGGAAATAAAACGTACCGTGTCTTCGCTCAGCCCTTTAGGGGCAAATTCCTGCTCTATATTTGTGGTGAATCCGTATTTATAATCACTATTGGTAATCTCGTCCAGCAACTCATTATCATTATTCTCACTCATAATTACTCCAGAATATTAGCCGACACATTCGATAAATGGGCTATTGTGGTTTTTTTAAATATAAAATTTATTTGCTTTTGTATATCAATCATTGGCTGCTTTATCGTGCAGTAAGACGTGCGATCGCATGGATCATCAACTTTCGAGGTCATACATTCGACTATACCCGGCGTTTCATCGAGAGCGAGAATTATCTCTTCTATCGTAATTTCATTTGCAGGTTTCGACAAAAGATAACCGCCTTTTGGTCCCTGCTGCGATTCAAGCAGCCCATGTTTCATAAGTTTTTGCAATGATTTCGACAAAAATTCATAAGGAATATTTTGCTTATCTGCTATTTCTTTGGCAGTAGTTAATAATCCAGAATTATTTGCTATATATTGTACCGCCAATATTGCATATTCTATTTTTTTTGATAATCGAAACATATTAAATAATTTGATAAAACATTTTTAAAGGAAGACGACAAACATATCCGATTATTATTATCGTATTCTAACTTTTCGTAAATCAGAACTACATCTTTGCAATTTCTTCTTCCAGTTGTTGCTTTTTGAATATTTCGGCATAATATCCATCACGGCTCAATAATTCCCCGTGTGTTCCCTGCTCGATAATTTTTCCGTCTTTCAAAGTTATTATATTGTCAGTATTTCGGACGGATGAGATCCTATGAGAAATAATAATTGTGGTTTGCTTATGGATAAGCGATTTTAAATTGTTCAATATTAGTTCCTCCGTCGAGGCATCCACAGCAGAAAGGGCATCATCCAAAATTAATATTTTCGGGCTGCCGAGCAAAGCTCTCGCAATCGCAGTCCGTTGCTTTTGCCCGCCAGAAAGAGTTATGCCCCGCTCGCCGAGCATAGTGTCGTAGCCTTTCTCAAATGTCAATATCTCGCTATGCAAGCCCGCAATCTTCGCTACAGCTTCGATTTCCTCTTGCGTAGATTCCGGTTTGCCAAATTTAATATTCTCCGCGATGGTCATAGAGAAAAGGAAAGTGTCTTGTGGCACGACGCTTATCGCTTCCCTGAGTTTCTTTTTGTTAATTTGCGCAAGCAAAGTGCCGCCTAAAGAAATTGAGCCACCCGTAGGCTCGTAAAGTCGCGGAATTAGATTAATAAGCGAAGTTTTACCCGCGCCAACGCCGCCGATAATTCCCAGAGATGTGCCTTCAAGTATATCCAAATCAATATTTTCTAAAACTGTGTTTGTGTCATAGGAAAGCGAAACGTGATTAAATCTTAAATCATAATTTGAAACATCATTCACTTCATCGGGATGAATTTCTTCTTTCGGCATTTTCTCAAAAAGCTCGCCCAAACGCAGGCTCGAAGCAGCGGCACGCTGAATTATATTAGTTATCCAGCCAATTGCTGCGACGGGCCAAATAAGTATTGTCAAATAAATAAAAAATTGCGTCAAATCGCCGATAGAAGACTCACCCGCAATAACTTTTTTGCCGCCGTAGCCTAAAACCAATACAAGCGAAAAGCCAACAAGCACCATTAACGCTGGCATAAACAAAGATTGAAGGCGAGCCAGTCTTAAATTTTTCTGCAAATAGTCTTTTGAAATATCTTGGAATAGCTTTGCTTCATACTTTTCTCGATTGTAAGCTCTCAGAATGCGCGCACCAGAGATGGATTCCTGCGATTGACGCGTCAAATCTGCGTATTTATCTTGCACATCTTTCGATGCAGTGTGGACTTTCTTTCCAATAAAGTAAGTCGCAATGGTTATAAATGGCAGCGGAAGGATTGCAATCAACGTTATTTCTACATTCAAACTAATCATAAAGTAAAAAGCGAAAATAAATGTAGTAATAGTGTTCGCTGTGTACATTATAGCGGGCCCGATAAACTCGCGAGCAGCCGGAACGTCATTGCCAGCGTAAGCCATTAAGTTTCCAGTAGGATTCTTTTGGAAAAAATCAACGGGCTGGTAAATAATAGCTTCCATTAAATCAAAACGTAAATCATATTCAATCAAACGAGAGGCATAAATTATCGTTTGACGTGTCAAAAACATAAATAAACCGCTGCCCAAAGTCAAAGCAAGCAAAATTCCTATTTGCCAATAAATATAATCAGGCGAAAAACTGCCGTGGCTGAGCGTATCAATGGTACGCCCGACAATGCGAGGAATATAAGTGGAGCAAATATTGGAGACAGTTACGAATAAAAAGCCCAAAAAGAGGCGATTTTTATATCTTTTTAAGTATGGAAGCAGATATT
>JBBRJR010000299.1:0-2411 GCA_038218865.1 Kapaibacterium sp. (SeqCode)
GACAAAACTATACCAACCAAAAATACATTAAACCAGCTTAATAATGTAAAGTTGGGATTGAAGGCATGGACTGTGGCAAATAGAAATGACATAATGAGCATAGCCGGCACGCTTCCCATTATTTCAATAAAACTCTGAAAAATAATTCCCCGAAATAATAGCTCTTCTACCGCTGCAGCAAATAATATAGCGGTAATCATTATCAAAAATTTTCCAGTATCGAAATTGGTATTTATAAAAAAGTCTTGTCCAGCCAAATTTCCTAAAATAAAATAAATACCGAAAAAGGCGGCGGCAAGCACAAATCCAACAAGAATATTTTTTATTATGTCAGAAGAAAAATAAAAGCCGAATAAATCAATCCGAGCGCCGCACCTGAAATATTCGATAATTAATGACGCCGAGAGTAAAGCTATAAAGGTATGTAAATCTAAATATATCCAACTATAAGGAAATGCTAATTCAAAAATAAAATTTAAAATGAAAGAAATAATCAAAACTCCCGGTATTCTCGACCAAGGATTTTTTAAAATGCTTTGAGGAAAGCTCGAGCAATCTGATAGTGTCGCATTTTCCAAACTCGTCATAAATTTCATTCCAAAAGTAATTTATCTATAACTTTTTTCATCTCATCAAATTCTTCGCGGTTGAAAAGCCGCGTCAAAAAGCGAATCTTACCAGTTTTATCGATAATAACATTCCTGGTTACGCCAGCGTCTTTATCTGCATACATTTCAAATATCTTTCTATCAGTATCCAGCAAAACGGGATAAGTTATTTTAGTTTTTTCTCTGAATTTATTGATGGTTTCAATGTCTTCTTTTAAATCTACAGCAAAAAGCTCAAACTCCGGATTATCCTTGTGTTGTTGCCAAATTTCACTTTCTATGAAAGGCATTTCTTTAATGCAAACGCTGCACCAGCTCGCAGTAAACTGAAGCATTACGACTTTGCCTTTTAGTTCGTCGAGAGCTACTATTTTACTGTCGGTAAATTCCAGATTAAAAATCGGAGCTGGGTCCCCTATTTTTACTTTATGTCCTAAATCGGCTGCGTCTTCGGCTTGACAGCTAATTGATGCCAAAAGAATTATAATAAACAATTGCAAGACATGAAAATTTTTCATTTTTTTGTTAAATAGTTAAAAATCATAATATAAATTTCATTTTTTCGGAATAATGCAATGCTTTTTGCCAAACATTTTCGGCGAAATCGCCCTCGCTTTGGGGGTAAATTATGTCGCGCGAAACGTTAATCATAGCTAACCCGTTTTGGTTTGCATTCATAACGGCTGAAACATCAGCTCCTTGCGCTCCTACGCCCGGCAGTAGCAAAATACTTTCGCTTGCCAAAGCACGAACCTCAGCAATCTCTTCGGGATGAGTTGCGCCTACCACATATCCCATTTGCTGATGATTATATTTTGCGTACGTTTTGTCAATTACGTGCTTGTATAATTCTGTCCCGTCGCACATCATTTTTTGGAAATCAAAAGAGCCGCCATTGGAAGTCAAGGCAAGTACAAATATTATTTTTTCGCTAAACTCGAAAAAAGGATCGAGCGAATCGAGTCCCATGTAGGGATTTACGGTGATAGAATCAGCCCCTAATTCATTGAAAACGCTTCGAGCATAAGCGGCAGAAGTATTCCCGATGTCGCCACGCTTGGCGTCAGCTATCGAAAACGCGCTTTGTGGCAACATTTCAAATGTTTTTTGCAAGGCGTCGAATCCTTTGGCGCCATATTGCTCGTAGAAGGCAAAATTAATTTTATAAGCTGCCGCTAAATCCCTAGTAGCCTCTATTACGGTCTTGTTAAATTCGAGCAATCCGCTTAAATCTTTGCTAAAAATTGAAGGAATTTTTTTAATATCTGAATCAAGCCCAACGCAAAGAATATTTCCGCTGGACTTGATGGATTGTTGAAGCTTTTTGTATGAATTCATTATTAGTCCGGTATGCTGTTTTTAAATGCTTGATAACGCGCCGTAAATAAATTTGCTTCGGTCGGCGGTGGAATGTTATTTATTTCAAGTAATTTTTCTATTTCCGTTATTCTATCCTCAGGCATTGGATGCGTCGAAAGCAGAACTTCAAACTTGCCGCTTGACTCGTCACCTTTAATTTTATCAAAAAACATAATAGTTCCGCCCGGATACCATGGCGATGTTTTCAAATACCTAAATGAAAATTGGTCTGCTTCGTATTCATCATCGCGACTGTTTTTCAGGAAGCCAAGACCTGTCAGAAGGTTCGAGCCGATTTCTTCAACAGCAGAGGGATTATTGCCCAAAACGAGACTAAGCAAAATAGAAACGCCGTACTGCTTAGTCATGCGCTGCGTGGCGTGCCGGCGCTCGGCGTGAGCAATCTCATGCGCCAAAACAGCTGCAAGTGTTGCTTCGTTATCC
>JBBRJR010000300.1:0-2402 GCA_038218865.1 Kapaibacterium sp. (SeqCode)
TCCGGGAGTCATCATAATTCCGTAGCTCATAATTTCTTGCAATTCAGTTACTTTGCTGACATTGGCTTGGATGCCGCTGTCGCTCAAAGCAATATTAACATTATCTGTTAATTTCACGCATTTGGGGCAGCCAGTGCCTAATATTTTTATATCTAACATATTTTACCTTCTAAAAAAATAATAAAAACGAATAATTATTCATTGCAATCGACTTCGTCGGGGCTTTTCAAGTAATGCTCTTTCAGGCAATATTTGCCTTCGAGATGATTAATCTTGGTGCCACTCCATAGCGGCACGCCATCTAAAAATGAGGCTCTGCCTATCATGTGGGAAGCAACGGGAGCTGTCATAAAAACGAATAGGATGATTAAAACTGCTCGGGCGATAACCGAAACCTCAGCGAAAAACATAGCCGTGCCGAGGAGAACAAGACCTAAGCCCAACGTTGAAGATTTGGTGGTAACTGAAGTTCTCATATATAAATCCGGCATTTTCACCAGTCCTACAGCCGAGAGGAAAATAAAAGCAGTACCGACTAAAATTAAGATACTACAAATTGTTTCAAAAATTAAACTCATTGAAAATGCCTCCTTTCGATATAATAAGCAAAAGACACAGTAGCCAAAAATGACAGAAGGGCGAGTATAAGACCGACGTCTAATACCATCGTCGAATTAGTGAGTACAGCATAACAGGCTATAAAGCCTATTGACATAGAAGTAAGCGCATCGAGGGAAACTATCCTATCTTCGATGCTTGGACCCTTTATAAGCCTTATAAGAGCTATGAAAACCGATAATATGATTATCGGCAAAGATATATACATTGCGGTTTGAATTATGCTCATCGGAGTACCTCCAAAAGTTTGCGTTCAAGGCTTGATTTCAGTCCTGCAATGAAATTATCCACATCATCGACGTACATTGCGTGGATATATAGAACTTTTTTATCGGTCGAAACATCGATACTCCACGTGCCGGGCGTAAGTGTTATCAAATTAGCAAATAATGTGATTTCCAAATCTGTTTTGCATTCCAAAGGGATAGCCAAGATTGCTGGTTTCATGTAATAACCGGGAGTAATAATGTCGTAAGCGACAATCAAATTCGATACGATTATTTCCTTAATGAAATAAAATGTAAAGCCAATTACTCGAAAAATCTTAGAAAAGTATGGCGTTTTTTCGACTGAACGCCGCGTAATCCATAAGAATAGAAATGCAACGGCGTAGCCTTCCAAAAATTTAGAAAGGTGCAAATCGCCTTGAAGCAGCATCCAAGCGAAGGCAAACATTATATTTATCAATAAACGATTCATCGCGAGCCTCCGAAAACTGAATTAATATACAATTGAGGATCAAGCAATTGAGTTGCCGTAGATTGGGCGTAATGCAAGAAAGGCTCGGGCATAATTCCTATGGTTATTGTAATTAGCGCCAATATAACGACTGGAGTAAACATCGCAAATACCTTAGCTTTCGGCATTTCTCTTAACTGCCTTTGCTGCGGCGCCAATTCATCTGATTGCTCTTTCCAAAATACTTCATTCCAAATTTTTATCATCGAAAACAAAGTGAGTAATCCAACCAAAAGAGCTACAAAAACAGCCCAATAGTGGTGAGCTTCGACTGCTGCTTTAATTACAGTGAACTTAGCCCAGAATCCCGATAGCGGGGGAATGCCGCTTAATGACATAGCTGGAATTAAAAACAGCATGCCCAATATAGGATATATTTTCAGTACTCCACCTAACTTTTTAAGCAAATACGTTCCTTTTATTTCATTGACTATACCGGAAATAAAGAATAGGTTAGTTTTTACTATTATGTGGTGGAAAATATAAAAAACTGCTCCTGCGATGCCGAGCGGCGTCATAAGTCCCAATCCCAGTATCATATATCCAATCTGGCTTATGATGTGAAACGAAAGGATTCGCCGGAATTCCATTTGCGAGGCGGCTCCCAAAACGCCAGAAAGCATTGTGGCAATTGCTATATAAATTATAATTGTATGAGTAAAAGCAATGTCTTGCAGGAAGATTAGTGTAAATACTCGAAATAGGGCATAGACGCCCACTTTGGTAAGCATGCCCGCAAAGATAGCCGAAATGGCAGCCGGCGGCGTGTGGTAAGAAGCCGGCAGCCAAAAGAACAGCGGGAATATTGCCGCTTTTATGCCAAAGGAAACCAAGAAGAAAATGGAAACGACGGTTACCATTCCTTGATGCTCCACAAAAGGGATGCGCCGAGCAATGTCAGCCATATTAAGTGCGCCGACCAATCCATACAAAATACCAACGCCGACTACAAAGAAAAATGACGATACTAAATTGATTGTAACATATTTGACAGCACCTTCCAGCTGCTGCCTTTCCCCGCCCAAAGCAATGAGCCCAAAGGAGGA
>JBBRJR010000301.1:0-2395 GCA_038218865.1 Kapaibacterium sp. (SeqCode)
GGTATAGATTCGACCAGTCCAGTTTGGCGGTTTATGCGTTGGGTGTAATTTTTGTTAAATAACTGCACTATTCCCGGAGTAGTCTCATCGCGTTTGAACAAACTGACATTTATTGAAACCTCCGTCCAACTCGCATCGGCAGCAATATTAGTACTATTATTGGCTTGTACGTTTAATATGCGTCCCTCGACGATATAATTTGGCATATCAATTGTTGAAGTTGATAAAAACCCGCCTTTAAAAACGCCGTAGCTGTTTATGCGATTAATAATATAGGAAGTTGCCAATTCATCGAAATTTGAAACCCAACGGTTGTAATAATAAATTTGCACTTCTTTGTCAGGTAAATTGGTCGCCAAAAGGTGGTCAGTATTAAATTGATCGCTTATGCTCAAACTGCGCATTTGCACAACCGCAGAGATTGTGTCGATTCTTTCGACAGCATTTGCTTCGTTCGTAAGATGATAATAAGTAATATCAGGATAGGGCGATTTGAGGTTGATGCAACCCGCTACCGATAATAAAATTAAAAATAGAAATAATTTTTTCATGTATATTTTTCCTTAAAATGGCAATTTGTTATAAATTTAGTCTTCATGCAACTCCAAAAAATCCTCTCGTATCGAATTCGTCATTTTTATACTTATTTACGGCAAGAGCTGAAAAATAAGAAATAATTTTTTCATTTTTGGGATTGACTTTAATTACTGATTCAGATGCAGCCTCACTTAGTGCTTCGGCTTGAATTTTAGCCGCCTGAGCTGCAACTGCTCTGTCTTGACCGGAAGGGTCTTGCGGAGCAAGTGCCGCGCGGATGACCTGTTGCATCTTTTGAGCGGTAGCTTTCGCGTCTCGTTCGGCGGACATATCAATTTGAACTTCGCCGCCAGTTGCGTAACGCATGCCGTCGGGTCCTAATTGGTAAGAAAATGAAGCACCGCCTTTGACAAGACCACCGCCAGCAGCCATGTGTGCTTGCTCATGCGCCCTGACCTCGCTGTCGATTTTTTTAAGCTCTGCAGTAACTTTTTTTTCGCTTTCAGAAAGCTCGTTTTTTTTGGTTAATTCCGCTTCCTTGTTGTTATTTTTTCCAATCAATTTGAAACTGATAGAAAGTTTGTCAGGATTATTCTTTTGCACATCTATCGTTTTTTCAGAAATAGATTGCGAACTAACACTACGATTTACTGCCGGGCGAGAGTATGCATAGCTTGTAGTATTTTGCGATATAGTGCTTAAATTAATCATAAGTGATATAACGAATTAACTATATGATTTATTGAGTAACGGGAGCGGGTTATTTCAAATATTAAATTAGGGGAGAGGATTAGCATCGGCTAAATAAAATTAATAATTAAACCTATGCCTCATGAAAATTTCAAATTTATTTAAAAATGAATCTTGTGGCGTAATTTGAATTAAATCGACAGCATTGTCCGAAGCTATTTCTTTCATATTTGAAATGGAATTTTGTTCTATATCAGTTTCGGAGTTCTTTATTTCAATAATTTTGGTTTTTCCAGTTTCTGAATCAATTATTGAATAAATACCTTTCGGCAATTGATTTGTAAGCAAATTATCAATTAAATGAATTAAAATCAGGTCATACTTTTCATCAGCTACTCGAAGCTCTTCGCTAAAGTTATCATCTAAAAAATCAGAAATAAAAAAAACAACAGATTTTTGTCGGAAAATTGAATTGATGTAATTAATCGCTGCTTTTATGTCAGTTTTACCAGTGGATTGCTTTTGCTCGAAAAATGCAGAAATTAGCTCGAGAAGCGTTTCTTGCCTATGGCGTGGGGGAATGCTCTTTACGATTTCAGAATCAAAAAGCACAAGCCCTACTTGATCGTTGTTGTAAAACGCAATACTTGCCAAAGTGGCTGCTATATCAGAAAGATATGTTAATTTGCCGGATTCATTTTCACCACCCGCGATCGAATTGCTGACGTCCACGGCAATGATTACGTTAATTTGCCGCTCTTCCTCGTATTGCCGGATGTAAAGCTGATTGTCTCGGGCTGAGAGGCGGCTGTCAATTCGGCGAAGATCATCGCCGTCTTCGTACAATCGCGAATCGCTGAAATCTTGACCCGAGCCTTTGAATGCCGAACGATATAAGCCGGACAGAATACTATCGGCTAAAATTTTCGTTTTTATTTCAAGCTTTCTAATATAATCATATTTTTCTGTTGAAATCATTATTCATCGTCATCATCGTCATCATAGTTTTTTATAGTACCTTTTGGCAGAAGAATTGTAAATTTTGTACCTTTGCCAACAACACTTTCAACTATAATTTTGCCGTCGTTTTTCTCTACTAAGTCTTTGCAAAGTACGAGACCTAAGCCAGTACCTTGTTCGTTTTCTGTACCGGGAGTAGTAACGTAAG
>JBBRJR010000302.1:0-2386 GCA_038218865.1 Kapaibacterium sp. (SeqCode)
GCCGACTGTTTCGCGGATTTTCTTGTAATCTTTGACTACGTCGAAATTGCAAAGCGAAGCCGAGCCTTCGTCGGGCAATAAAAGCGTTACCAAAATGCGTATAAGCGTCGTTTTGCCTGCGCCGTCGGGACCCAAAAGTCCGAATATTTCGCCTCGATTAACGTTGATATTTATATCGCTTAGCGCAACTGTATCTTTGTAAGACTTTGATATGTTCTTGATTTCGATAGCGTGATTCATTTTATTTATCCGATAATTTGACTTCGCCGGGCATCCCGATTTTTATACGCCCGTCGTTTTTTACGCTGATTTTCACGGCATAGACTAAATTAGTTCTTTCTTCTTTGGTTTGTACGATTTTTGGCGTAAATTCGGCTTTGCCGGAGATCCATTCAATTTTGCCAGAATATTCATAAAATTCGTCTTCTCCTTTGTCTATACGGACTTTCACGTTGTCGTTTAGCTTTACACGAGACAAAATATTACCACCAACATAAGCGCGGAGTATCATTGTTTCCAGATTGGCGACTTTCACTAAGGGCTTGCCGAAGCTGACGATTTCACCTGCTTCGACGTATTTTTTTAGAATTGTGCCAGAAAGCGGAGATGTAATGCGTGATTTGTCCAAATTGTCGTTTAGCTGATAAATTTGCTTTTCAAGTGGCTTTTGTTCGCTGAGCAGTCCGCGATTGGCATCGGATAAACTTCTTTTTGTGGCGATAATATTTTTATCGATTAAATTCAACTGCCCCTCCACGTCCTCGAGCTGCTTTAATGTAGCAGCCGAATCGCGGTAAAGCCTTTTGATGCGTGCGTAATCGCGAGCAAGATTATTTTTTTGCACTTCAAGAACGTCGATTTGAGAAGAAATATTCCGCGTTTTGGAGTTGATAGCCGTTATTGAGGCGTTTATCTGATCTTTTCTGAGCGACGTTTGAAGCGTATCGATTAGCCCAAGTACTTCGCCTGACTTGACGTCGTCGCCTTCTTTGGCACTCAGTGAAAGTATTTTGCCATTGGTTTCGCTCGAAACAATTACTTCGACAGATTCAAAATTGCCGAAAGCGTCGGATTTATTTTTGTCCTCTGAACAAGAAAAAAGCAGCACCGAGGCGAAAATGATTAATATTGCGTATTTCATAAAAAATTATTTCCCGTATTTATTTAATAAATTAATTTTTGTCATTTCAAGTTTGAGTTGATTGATAGCGGATGAAATTTCGGCTTGAATGTATTTGTTGTATTCCATTATATATTCGGACGAATTAACTGTGCCAGCGGCAAGCTGCAAGTATTTTTCATCGGCAATTTCTTTTTGGGCAAAAGCGATAATTTTGTCTTGCTCGATTAAATCTTGCAGTTTCAGCAGCTCGTTCTTATCGCGAAGAGCAGCAATTTCTATGTTTCTAACGAAATCTTCGCGTTCGTAATCGATATTTTTGGTGTTCATTTCAGCAATTTCAACCTCGCGGCTGGAATTAAACCAATCGAACGGCTGCCAAGAAAAGCGAACGCCGACCTGATAATATGATTTCCATTCATTCTCGACAAAATTCAATTGATTTGGCTTGCCATAGCCGAATTTGCCGAAAGCTGCAAATTTAGGCATGATGGAAACATAGGCAACGTCTTGCATTTCGCTGTTCATCTTTTTATTGGCATCGAAAATTGCAAGCTCGGGACGGAACAATTCGAGTGATTGAGGCACTTCTGCTGTCGGAACAATTAGTTCATTTGCAGAAATATTGCTGCCAATCCAATATTCGAGCGATGCCGCTGCTGTAGTGCGGTCAATTCCAAGTCCTGAAATTTGAGAATTCAGCTTTAAAATTTCTATTTCAATACTTTTTCTGTTGGAAGCAAGCGAGGCGCCAGCTTCAACCAATTTGCTTATTTGCTCGCGGTTACTTTCGAGGGTTTCTCGGGAAACCCGCAGCATTTCAATATTTTTATCGATTACTAAAATAATGAAATAGAGCGAGTTGATTATTTCGTCCAATTTGAATAGCTTAGCTTCCAAATTTGCATTGGTAAGCAGCAAAGCGGCTTTTTTGAGGTCAATCCGATTTTTCGCAGCGCCGCCGTCCCAAATTGTCTGGTTTATCGTCAGGGCTGCTTGGTATTGGTCTTTGTCTGGGCTTGCGATATTAACGCCCGGAAAACTTATCGGCAATTTAAACACATCGGATTGATAAGTCGCTTGCCCGTCCAATGAAAATTGTGGATAGTACAGCGTTTCGAGATTAGTTATTTCTCTTTGATTAACCTCTTTGTTGACAAAAAATTCTTTTAAAAGAGGACTGTTTTTGCGGGCTAAACCCTTGCATTCTTTGAGTGTCAAAGAATAAGCCGAGGACACCGTCAAAAAGAATAAAGCCAAAATAAT
>JBBRJR010000303.1:0-2369 GCA_038218865.1 Kapaibacterium sp. (SeqCode)
GGCAGACAAAGGTACGCTGGTGAGCGTGGCTCTGACATCAAAATCAAACTTCCTCTAACTCTCAACGAGATTGCCGAAGGTGTTACAAAAACCATTAGAATCAAACACTTTGTAGAGTGTGATGATTGTGGTGCGTCTGGAGCAAAATCTGGCAGCGGCAAAAAGAGCTGTTCTACTTGCAATGGAGCAGGCGAAGTAAGGCAAGTATCAAGGTCAATATTTGGTCAATTCATTAACGTCTCTGCTTGTCCTAACTGCCGCGGCACTGGACAGGTTATCGTTGATAAATGTACAACTTGCCATGGAGAATCAAGAGTTCAGAAAGAAGATAAGGTTTCAGTTACTATTCCTGCTGGTGTCGAAGAAGGGAACTATATTCCAATGCGTGGCAAAGGGCACGCCGGTAAAATGGGCGGTCCAGCCGGTGATTTGATGGTAATTATCGAAGAAAAAGCACACAGCGAGTTCCGACGTGATGGAAATGACATTATCTATACACTGAAGATTAGCTTTCCAGTTGCTGCGCTTGGAGATGAAGTAGAAGTACCAACACTTTATGGCACCGAAACAGTTAAAATTGAAGCAGGCACACAGAATGGTGCAGTAATAAGGCTGAGAGATAAAGGGCTACCTGTCCTAAATTCGTATCAAAAAGGCGACCAAATCATAATTGCTACCGTGCATGTTCCTCGTAAAATCAGCTCTCGTGAGCGTGAACTACTCGAGGAATTATCTTTACAAGACAATATTCAACCAGAACACAAACACGCTAAAAAAGATAAAGATTTTTTTGAGAAAATCAAAGATTTGTTTTAATCCGAATTTACTAAATCAGATTATCTGTTGAAATTAAAGATGAAAAATTATTGGGCTGTCTTATTTGATTGAGACAGTCCTTCTTTTTATGTGTAAAATTGATAATTATTTGAATATGAATAAATTGTCTGCACTATGATTTATATGATTTGTTTGATTAATATGATTGAAATTTTATCTGTAGGTACAGGGTTTGACCTGTCCAAACAAAGAATTGATTGTGTCGTTCTGAGAGCGAAGCGAAGAATCCATGCCTTTTTAAGTCTTTAATAAAGAATAGATATTCTGCTTAAAATAAACAAAACACAAACAATTGCGATTTCTCAAATATAAAGTAATAGCAGAAGAAGTGGTATCAGAATTCCAATTGCAGTTAGGATTGCACCACGCCAAATTAAGCCATTTTTTCCTTTCAAAATAAATAAGCCAGAAATTGCAAGGAATGCCAAAGCTACACAAAATATATCCGAAAACCACATCCAAATCTTGCCCGGATTATAATGCAATAAATTAACCTGCTTGAAGATAGGTCGCTGGCGGATTGTTTCTACAGTAAAATCTCCGCGATCTAAAAATAGGGTAATATTTCCACCATTTACAAAAATTCGCAATTCTTCGTCATTTGGATAATAGTGGTTTTTATACTCACCAGTGGCGCCTGCTTTGCTAAGAATTTCGTTAATTAACGTCATATTGACATCAGATTTTTCGATCTTTTTGCCCAAACCAAAATCCTGATTATTAATAATATAATTTGGATTCCAATCGCCCTTATGGTTTACAGCGATTCCAGATATAGCATAAATAAGGATCATCCCCACAAAGAAGTATCCCAAATCCCTATGAAGCAATTTATTTAACTTAAACAAAGTCATATAGTGTTCTCAATAAAAAAGCAGTGATAAAAAAGTATGAACAATTTTTTACCACCGCAAAATAATTTAATTTCGTAATCAAATAGCCTTAACTTCTAAGCCTGTCATTGTAAAATTTGAAACATAGCCTTTTTTACTTTTTTCGACTCTATGTTTGTACCAATCAACTTTTTTCATGTTAGTTTCAAATTCGCATGATTCTTTTTCTACTTTGCTTTCGGCAGCAATTTCAGCTTCCCACTCTTTGATATAGTTCATATCAATTTTTTCTTCTTCTAATGTCCCCGAAACACGGACTTTGCTTCCTTCAAACTCTTTATCGAAAGAGCCGAGTGCATCAGATGAGAATATTTGTAATTTATTATTAGGGTCATCGCCAACAATAAACATTTTTTTGCCACTATGCTCGCACACATGAACGCACAAGCCTTCTACAGTTACTTTTTCGCCAGCTTTAAACTCAAAATTATCGCTAATGAGTTCAGCCATTGTGTAAGTTTTATTAGCATCAATAGGTTGTTCAGCAGTTTTATCTTTGCTACAAGAATTGAATGCAAACATACCTGCGATAAGCAAAACCAAAATTTTATTCATAACATTTTCCTTTTTTCTAAAAAGAGATTCAAAACCAATTACAAAATTATCACATTAATTCAAAATAAACAAATTTTTGTTAAA
>JBBRJR010000304.1:0-2355 GCA_038218865.1 Kapaibacterium sp. (SeqCode)
GCTAATGGATATCTCCACTTAGGGCACGCAGCGGGAGCTTATTTGCCGGCTGATATTTACGCACGCTTTTTGCGCCTTTCGGGCGAGGAAGTTCTTTACGTTTGCGGCTCCGATGAGCATGGAGTAGCGATAAATATTTCCGCAGAGAAAGAAAAAACAACACCGAAAAATATAATAGACAAATACCATAATTCCAATTTAGAAGCATTTAATAAATTCGGAATGAGTTTTGACATATACTCGCGTACTTCGCACGAGGAACACCACGCCACAGCCTTAGAGTTTTTCTCCGATCTATTGGCGAAAGGATTTTTATCCGAAAAAGAAGAAGAACAATTTTTTGATGAAAAAGCTGGTATGTTTTTGCCAGACAGATACGTCGAAGGCATTTGCCCTAATTGCGGATACGACCGCGCTCGTGGCGACCAATGCGACAGTTGCGGCGCGTACTATGACCAGCTGGATTTGCTCAGCCCCAAAAGCGTTATCTCAGGGCAAACGCCGATAGTCAAAAAAACTACACATTGGTATATGAAATTCAACGAATTTCAAGAATTTTTAGAAAAATACATCGAAAGCCACGCTCGCGATTGGAAAGACAATGTTTTGCAGCAAAGCCGCAGCTGGCTTAAGCAAGGACTCGCCGAGCGAGCTATAACCCGCGACCTAAGCTGGGGCGTAAAACTCGACCGCGCTGTCGGCATTAACAAAGAAAAAGCCAAAGGAAAGGTGCTTTACGTTTGGTTCGATGCCGTTCTGGGATATATTTCAATTACGAAAGAATGGGCATTGGGGCAGTCAAAAAACGGGAAAGGCTCGCCCTCTGATTGGCAGAAATGGTGGCAGAACGAAGACACACGCTACGTGGCATTCATCGGCAAAGACAATATCGTCTTCCATACGCTGATATTTCCTGCTATGCTTCACGCACGCGGTGGATATATTTTGCCTACCGATGTGCCGGCAAATGAATTTTTAAATTTGGAAGGACAAAAGTTTTCCAAATCACGCAATTGGAGTATAGATCTTCGTGATTTCCAGAAAGATTTCCCTGATTCGCAATTTACTGATTCTCTGCGGTATTGCTTGGCTATGAATTTTCCGGAAACTCGAGATTCTGACTTTGTATGGAAAGATTTCCAAGCCCGCAATAATAATGAGTTAGCCGATATATTTGGCAATTTCGTAAATCGCGTACTACAATTCGTTTACAAAAACTTCGAGCAAAAAGTTCCCGTTCTTGCCGAAAAAGATAAATCCCTGACGGGCGATTGGAATAATTTAATAGATGCCTTAGAATATAATTTCAAAGGCAATAGCGATGAGGCTTTGGCGAGCGTTCCGCAAAAATTAAAAGATAAATTTTCGACTAACGAGCTGAATTTGCTCTTTGCTTTGTGGCGCGGCTCGAAGGAAGTTTCGAGGCTATATAATAAATACCGCTTCCGCGACGCAATTACTGAAACGATGAATGTAGCCCGCGCAGCCAATAAGTTTTTCAACGATGCCGAGCCTTGGAAGACTATCACATCCGACAGGGACGAGTGCAAAAGGTCTTTGTTTATCTGCACGCAATTAGTTGATGCACTGTCTATATTTTTGGCTCCTGTTTTGCCTAATTCATGCAAAAAAATACAAATGCTTTTTGATTTGGAAGTCGAAACTGGCGCCTCGAATAATGCTTTGAATGGCGAAAATTTTTGGCTTTCAGCTGTTTCGCCTACACTCGAAGAGGGCAAATCTTTCCATGCTCCGAGTATTATTTTTAATAAAATAGAGGATTCGGTTATCGCAGAGCAGCTCTCCAAAATGGGTGACCAGAAAGAAATGCAAAACGATGCAGAAATGATTGATTTTGAAGATTTCCAGAAGATAAAATTAGTTACGGCTAAGGTTATTTCTGCGGAAAAAGTTAAGAAATCCAAGAAATTATTGAAATTGATTGTACAGATAGGCGAGCGTGAAAAGCAAATATTAGCCGGAGTGGCCGAGCATTACGAGCCAGAGCAATTGTTGGGCAAAACAATTATCGTAGTGGACAATTTAAAGCCTGCGAAACTTATGGGCTTGGAATCCAATGGAATGATGCTTGCCGCATCAAATAGCGAGGGCAAGCTTTGCTTTATAACGCCTGAAGACGATACAATCGGCAGCGGCGCACAGGTAAAATAAGTTAGATGAGGCTACGAAGTACATTAGACAAATATTTTACCAATAATTTTAGTAATATTCAAAAAAGAGATGTCAATGGACAGCATAGACAACAATCAGACAGATGGTTTGTACTTTTCAAGTTTGCTCTATAAGCATAAAAAATTTATGATGTGGTCGGTTGGGCTTGGCTCGATTGTATCA
>JBBRJR010000305.1:0-2346 GCA_038218865.1 Kapaibacterium sp. (SeqCode)
GGTGCTAATGAAAAAGTACTGGAATTAGTCGATTCGCATTTTTCCGTAAACACAATCAAGCTAACCGAGGAAGGCGAGCAGCAAGATTTCGCTGCCGTTTCTGCAGGCTTGGGCTATTTGCTGGGTTTTGTAATCTATATACTAATGTTTATGTACGGCTCTTTTGTCAGTCGCGGCGTTATCGAAGAAAAAGCGAATAGGATTGTCGAAGTGATTGCTTCTTCGGCTAAGCCTTTTGAAATAATGATGGGAAAAGTAATCGGCATCGGAATGGTTGGGCTGACGCAAGTTTTATCATGGTTAATTATCGCCGCAGTTGGATTTTTTATAGCTACGCAAATATTTGGTACAACAATAAATCCGCAAGACGCTATGAATATGACACAAGTAAACGGAATGGGGCAGATGGCGCCTACTCAGTCAATAGCTGGAGTGGAGATGCCTCATATATCTATTTGGCTTGGTGTTGCTTTTCTGTTTTATTTTCTCGTCGGATATTTCATCTATGCTACACTTTTCGCAGCCGTTGGCTCTGCTGTGGATCAAGAATCCGATGCCGCTCAGCTTCAAACGCCGATTACTTTGCCGCTAATTATTCCCATATTGTTTATATTTAACGTAATGTCCAATCCGGACGGCACGTTAGCTATAGTTCTGTCACTTATTCCGTTTTTCACTCCAATATTGATGATAGTGAGAATTGCGGCTACGGACGTCCCCGCTTGGCAGATAATTGCTTCAATTGTATTGACGATAGGTACATTTTTTATTTGCTTGACAATTGCAGCGAAAATCTACCGTGTGGGCATACTTATGTACGGCAAAAAGCCATCATTCAAAGATTTATTTAAATGGATAAGACTGGCAAAATAGTTTTATTTTTAATAAAAAATATGAAAATAAAAAAATAACTTAGATAAGAATAAAAAATTTGTTAGTTTAGTAGAAATCATATTAACAAATTTTCGGAAAAAGAAAAATCATGTTAAGTCAAGCAGTACAAGACTATCTAAAAACAATTTATAAACTCGAAGATAACGGATTAGTTTCGACTACCGCAATAGCCAAAGAGTTAAATATATCGGGCGCATCAGTAACCGGAATGCTAAAGCGGCTTTCTACTATGAAATTAGTCGATTACAATTCCTATAAGGGCGTCAAATTAACTCAGGAGGGCAGAAAAGTTGCGCTCGAGATTATACGCCACCATAGATTATTAGAGCTATATCTGAAAGAAGCGTTGGGTTTTCCTTTAGAGAAAGTGCATGATGAAGCCTGCCGGCTGGAGCATGTTATCTCTCATGAATTTGTGGATAAAATTAATGCGATATTGGGCAATCCGGAATTTGACCCGCATGGTCACCCAATTCCCAGCAAAGATGGCTTAATAAATAAAAACTCGGAGAAATTGTTGGTAACAGCTGTCAACGGCGATACCGTTATTATAAACCGTTTAAATGACACAGATTCCGAAATGCTTGCTTATTTCGAGAAAAAAGGATTGATTCCCGGCGTGAAGTTAAAGATAATCGACAAAGCTCCGTTTAATGGACCAATTACAGCATTTTTTAATGGTGAAAACCAGATAATAGGAAATGAGATAGCAAGAAATATTTATATTGAGTTCGACGAAGAAGCTGAGTAGCATTTTACTTGTTACAAAATAAAGCAGGGGCTGCTTCATTGGTATTCAAATAATAATAATGAAACAGCCCCATTTTATTAAAGCTATTTATATTCTTAAAGTCCCGATATTGTCATTTCTTTGATTTTCAGTGAAGGCGAGGCATAAGCCTGCCTTGTATCGGGATCATTTCCAATCATTTCAATTGACTGCAGCATTGTTCCTAAGTTGCTTGAAATAGTAACTTCGGAAACAGGGTAGGTCAGTTCACCGTTTTCAATCCAAATCCCGTAAGCTCCTTTGGAAATGTCGCCACTGGTGGCAACAGTACCCTGACCGATAGTCGAGCAAAGCAAAAGCCCTTTGTCTATAGATTTTATAATCTCTTCTTGGCTGCTTTTGCCGGGCATTATGCTTAAATTTGTTGGCGAAGGACCAGTCGGCAGCATATTTAATTTCTTAGCTGCGTAATTGCTCAAAAAGTAGCTTTTCAATATTCCTTTTTCTATTATACCCAAACGCTTAGCGGGAATGCCGTCGCCATCGAATGGAACTGAGCCAGCTCCAGCGGGAACAAAGGGATTATCGATAAGAGTCAATTCATCGCATGCAATTTTTTCGTTTAGCTTACCAGCCAAAAAGCTGCGCTGCATGTAAATATTGGAACATGAAAGGCATTCAACTAAAAATCTCATCAGCATTTGTGAAGCCATTTCGGGATC
>JBBRJR010000306.1:0-2336 GCA_038218865.1 Kapaibacterium sp. (SeqCode)
CCTTCCCTATCCGTTATGTTTGCCGGCAGAGCAATAAAAAAGCGTTTAGCGGCAGGAATAGTGTTTTCCGTTATTTGGCTTATATTTTTACCGCCAACTTCGACAGCTAAATTGTCCAATTTCAACCGTCCGCCACCGCAAAGCGAACACAAGCGGGAATCTACATATTCTTCATATTTCCTCAGCTCAGCTGCTTTTGATTCATTTTTGTAATGTAAGTTAAGCGTGGGAATTATCCCGTAAAATGTATCATTAACCAAATGTTTTTTAATTTTGGTAAAAAACACGCTTTTTTGATATTCTTTCTTTTGAAATAGCAAATTATGTTTCTCGGTTTCAGAAAAATCTTCCCACTTTTTATGAATAGGAATATCGTTTTGAACACAAAATTCCATCAAATTTGTATAAAGTTGTGGATTTTCTTCCTCGTTAAATATACCTATAGCACCGTCGGACAATGACAACTTTGCGTCTTTAACCACAGTATCAGGATAAAAGCCGTTAATTTCACCAATGCCGCCGCACTGCGGGCAAGCCCCATACGGCGAATTAAACGAGAACATGTTTGGCGACAATGCCTGATAGGATTTCGAGCATTTCGGGCATGTATTCAATGTCGAAAATAATTCTTCTTTGCCTTCATCTGTGGAAATCATCATTATACCTTCGCCAAATTTCAATGCCAGTTCCAAAGATTCAGAGATTCGCACGGCTTGTGCTTCCTCTACAACACATCTATCTACAAGCAAATCAATATCATGCGTTTTATAACGGCTCGTTTGTAAATTTTCTGTCAGGGCAGTAATTGTCCCGTTTATTCTTACCTTCGTAAATCCCTGTCTTAAAAGTTGCTCAAAAAGATCTCTGTAATGCCCTTTACGCGCTCTGACGAGAGGAGCAAATATCTGAATTTTTTGATTCTGATATTTGGTCAAAATATTTTCTAAAATTTCTTCGCTTGAGCGGATAATCACTGGTATATGGCACTCAGTGCAGTACTGCACGCCGATTTTAGAAAAAAGTAGTCGCAGGTAATCGTATATTTCCGTAACTGTGCCTACAGTCGAGCGCGGGTTATGACTGATGGACTTTTGCTCGATTGATATAGCGGGCGAGAGTCCTTCGACGACATCTACATCAGGCTTTTTCATTACTCCGATAAACTGCTTGGCGTACTGCGACAAGCACTCGACATAGCGTCGCTGCCCTTCTGCGTACAGTGTATCAAACGCCAGAGTCGATTTGCCGGAGCCGGACAATCCCGTAATTACAACTAATTTGTCGCGTGGAATATCAACCGAAATATTCTTTAAATTATGCTCACGAGCCCCTCGAATTATTATTTCGCTAAGTTCGGGAACTTCAAAATCAGATTTATTTATCATTTATATGTTCTATCACAAATATTCATAATATCAAGAAAAAAAAACACAGTTTTTTCTACAATTATATATAGACGATTTAAAAGTCCTAAAAATTTAAACTTACACAAGTATTTTGAAAAAATATTGAGAATAAACTTATTAAGGTTAATATTATCCATTAGTAGATTATGCTCAAAATACTTTATTAATTTGTTGTTAATTTGTTAACTATCATTTCGAGTAATCCATTTATAATTAACCATTTAATAGAACACGAAAATTTATTAAATATTCTGGCATTTTCATTGCATTTAGTTTCAAAGCGAGTTTTATTTGGGAGAAAAACATGGTTTTAAATAGATGAAATCATTGCTATTATCATTAATATTTGGAATATTATTTATTTCGACTGTGGATATTTTTGCGCAGCAAAAAGAACTGCCCCAGCCATCTTCGATAAACATTCCGAAAATATCCGTAAATGTCGATATGGCAGACGGCAAAGACGATATGGTCTTGACATTGCAAATACTTGCAGTTATGACCGTGCTTACTTTAGCGCCTTCTATACTCGTAATGATGACAAGCTTCACGCGAATTATCGTTGTTTTCCATTTTATGAGGCAAGCGCTTGGGACAATGACTCAGCCGCCAAATCAATTGCTTACAAGTTTAGCATTGTTTTTAACATTTTTTGTTATGCAACCGGTTATTAATGAAGCAAATGACAAAGGATTGCAGCCCTATTTGAGAGAAGAAATTACTCAGCAGCAGGCGCTCGAAAACATGCTGACACCATTCCGCCAGTTTATGCTTAAGCAAACCCGCGAAGAAGACTTAGGACTTTTCATCAAGCTTAGCGGCGCCGAAAGACCAAACTCAATCGAAGACGTTTCTATTTGGGCTATTATTCCGGCTTATTCTATTAGCGAATTAAGAATGGCATTCCAAATCGGGTTTATGGTGTTCATT
>JBBRJR010000307.1:0-2332 GCA_038218865.1 Kapaibacterium sp. (SeqCode)
GGCGTGTTAGCGTCTGGCTTGCCGTCATACGCAAATTCATTTCGTTTGTCAATTCATAAACCATACTCAAAGCAGGCAATACGTCGATATAATTTTTATCTACAAATAAAGAATCCGTATTGTTATATGCTATCGGATAAAGGCTTTGCAAGTTCTGCGAGCTGCTTTCTACTCGGAAGCCGGCAATTACTCTCAGCTTATGGTCAGATATGTCGAACGGCATGTCGCCCATTACGTAACCAGCTACAAGCCCTTCTTTCGCTTGATAGGAATCTGTCGGTTTCGTTTCTTCGCCAATGCCTAACCTATCATAACTGAAATTATCAGGATTGCCGAAAAGTGCTTCGGGACCCTCTGTAAATTGCGTATTGTAAAAGTTTTCGTCGCCATAATTTGGAACAACATAGTCAAAATCATTATCGTAATAATATTTCAACATAAGATTACTTTTATTAATAGTTAAAGAACGAACCGCGAAATCTCGCTGCTTGCCTTCCCACATAAAGCCTGTTTTTATTTTCAATTGATCAATCGGCAAAGTAAAATTCAAAGCAGCCGTTAGAGCATCTTCGCTGAGATTAGAGAAAAAACGTCCTGCCAAATATCCATTACCAGCGAGGTCATAAATATCTACCATCAGCGGATTAGCTGTGTCGGCTCTCGAATATCTAACGCGTTTGAAGTCCGGCTCATCACGAAGCGAATTCGAAAAGCCGAACTTCCAATCAATCAATGAATTGTTAAGAAAAGTAAGATTATGCTCCCCGCCTACTTGACTTGCAAACAGCGTTTTTTGAACAAAGTTGTAGCCGTATTGGCGAGTCAGCACTTGATCTTTTTTGCCCTGCATTATTGTTGTTTCGTTGTCACCACAATTGTTGTATGTATTTTTCCAAGAAATAGAATTATTACTGCCGAATTTATATGCTACATTAAACAAGCCGCTTAAATTTGCCGAATATGTTGAGATTGTGCCGGCATTGTAATTATACACACTTCCGTTGCTTTCGAGCGTTGCGCGATATATGTCATTATTCGAATAAGTATTGCCGTACATAGCAGATGCAATGACGCCGAAATCTCCATCGCCTATTCTGAAAATATCTGAATAAGCCATATTTATGCTGCCGTTGAGTGGCGCACGCATCGTATCGCGAGACCAAGTCTTGGAATTAAACTCTTTGCCTAATTTTTCCCATTCAGCCGTTGCTTTCAAAAGTACGGCTTGGTCGTCCGAGCGAAGATTATTAACAAGTTCTCTCATTGCATCAGGATTCTTTGGGAAATTTTTGGGCAACGAGCGAGTGCCGTCGTCGAAGCCGAGCCAATCTTGCTTACCGCCTTGGTAGCTATAGAATTTTTTGTCCAAAGTAAGATTATCATTCATAGATGTACCGAAGCTGATTTTAAAGCTTCGGCGAGCTGGAAATTCGACAGTATTGAGTTGCACTAAGCCGCCGGCGAAATTTCCCGGCATATCCGGAGTGAAGGATTTCGATACATTCGCATTTTCTAAAAATTCGGAAGGGAACATATCGAAAGCAAATGCCTTTTTGTCTGGCTCGGTGGTGGCTAAGCTCGTTCCATTCAGTGTCGTATTGCTGTATCGCTCGCTAACGCCGCGAATATAAACGAACTTATCGTTTACAAGAGTAACGCCCGAAACTCTGCGGAGTGATTGCCCTGCGTCGCTGTCGGGCGTACGCCTAATTTCCTCCATACTTATGCCATCGCTAAGCTGGGCAGCATTTTTCTTTTGGACAAGCAAAGCGGCTGCATTGTTATTCTCACGGCGGGCTTCGACCACCACTTCTTGGGTTCTACTTACAGCGGATTCAAGAACAATATTATATATTGTTTCTTGCTTCGGATCTATTACGATATTTTCGATTTTCTTTTGCTTGTAGCCAACGTAGCTTACTTGTATCGTATAGTTACCTTCTGGAACGTCGCGTAATTTGTATTGCCCTTTGACATCAGAAAATGCACCTAACTTAGTGCCTTGCAAAGCAACAGTGGCGCGGCGCAATACATCACCAGTTTCGGCGTCAATAATTTTGCCTGATATAGTTCCTTTGCCACTTGCTTTCAAATTAAACGGCAAAAGCAGCGTAACTAACAGCAAAAGAGTCATTACCCGTATTTTTTTAGTAGAAATCATAATAATTGTATCCTCCGGATGTCATTAAAAACAAATATAAACATAAACCTTTTTTCAGAATACAAATTTACGACAGTACTGTGAAGTCAAAATAAAAGAACTGTTAATGTTAAATTAAGTTAAAATTTATTTTATATTTCTTTGTTTTAATACTGTTTAGGGTTTTTGGAG
>JBBRJR010000308.1:0-2304 GCA_038218865.1 Kapaibacterium sp. (SeqCode)
AAAAAAGTCCTCGTCCACGCCCATCAAAGTTACATCAGGATTAGTCTCAAAGCTTGAAGACTTAACAGTACTCCCTGAAGACGTGCCAAAGCCAGCAACTAAGGAAACATTCTTAAGATTCTTCTTTAAGTCTTTATATTGAGAATAAATAATAGGCTTTCTCTGATTATACTTCCTTCGGTTATGCCCGCCCATCTGAATTTTTGGGTCTTTAAACACATAAAAGGTCGTTTCCCCCAAGGCTTCCATCTCGCCCGTTACAGTTGAATTGATAGACTCGACAAGCGAACCGGCGCCAATGATAGCGAAAACGCCAATCGCAATACTTAATAAGGTAAGCGACGACCGCAATTTGTTCACACGAATCGAATCGAAGGCTAACAACACACTTTCAGCTACATTCATTGTTTTCTCAAACTAAATATTATTAGTATTAATCATTTTTATATCATACGAAATAAGAACTTATTAGTTGCAAATCCCATCAGAATCATATTCGGCTGCCTCTAAATAATTAGCAGTTAATTCTATGCGTCGAGGAAGCTTTTCCAAAATCTCTTTAAGCAAAATATCATTCGGCTCTTTCTCGTAAACATCAGTAAATATTCTTGCTATCAAAGTTTCAATCTCATCAGAATTAAAAAACTCAGTTCCATCGCAACGGGCAATCATAAGCAACATCTCGACAGGCTCACTATTGTCGAAAGCATGCAATTTATACGGCGTGTTTTTCATTATCAACGCCCCGCAACGCAAATAAAAATCAATCCTTTTCCTCCTTTCGGGTGGATTATCGCCATATTCAAAATGCTCAACCTCAATAACCAAATGTTTGCCACTTGCTTTTGATTTATTTTTTAAAAATTCAAAAAACAAACCGCCGACATTTTTATTACGGAAATCGGCATCAACAGCCATATAATCCAAAAGCATAAAAGAAATATCGGCGAAATCACACAAAAAAGCAATAGCAATAACATTATTATTATTCACCACCGCAAAAAGAAGCGATTTCTTCGAGTATACACGCTCAATCACCTTCGGCAAAGGCTGCCTCTCGCTCTTAGGAAAGGCATCATAATAGGTTGCAATCGATTGCCAAAACTCTCGACTTTCAGTATCGGTAATTTGCTTAAAATTAATGTCATTTTTAATGTTATCAATATTATTAATCCTATCTTTTATTTCAAGCCAAGTATGAGTGCCCTGCAAACAAGATTGATTAAACGTAGAGAAAAGCTCCTTAAACCTTGACATAGGGACAGCAAGACTCAAAACTTCGGCTTCCACTTTCATTCTAACCGAAGGATCGAAAAGCCCAAGGAAAGTGCGATGACCGCCCTTCTGATTCTCGCGCGTTACTTCGCCGACCATCGAGCCACAACCGGCATTAAAAGGAACACAAACAGCATCCGGAACATTTGTATCGCACATTATCCAAGACACAAGTCCAGACAACACATCGGGCTTAGCAAAAAATATAATTCCTTCCAAAAAAACAAAACTATCTACTTTATCCAAAGAAGCGAAATTCAAATATTTCGCCGGAGCAGTGAGTTTTTCATGAATTTCAATGAATTCCTCCACAAGTGCAGGCGTTTCCTTGTACTTTTCTTTTGTAGAAATAAAATTTGGAAGGTGATCCGGAGCTTTGGCAAAGCCAGCCAAAAACTTTCCACCCGGGCATTTTATATTTTCTTCGGAAAAAGAAACAACTCCACCCTCACGCGCCGGCTTGATATACTTAACATAGCAGCCAGCAGTCTTTTCCAACGGCGCACGAGGCTCATCGCTATACCAAAAAGCGACAGGCAACTCAACATTTCCGAAGGCAAGACGAAAATCATCGATAAACTTCTCGACATTCATATCTTTCAAATCCATTCCATCCTCTCCAATTTGATATTTAAGACGTATGAAGTACGAATTTCATTAAATCAGTTGCAGGTTGCCAGTTTTCAGTTTTCAGTTTCCGGTGAAAGGCAAAGAAGGTTTTGGGCTTTGGGCATTTAACGCAGATTTTCTTCATGTAGGGACACGGCACGCCGTGTCCTTGCTTCGTTTAACCCATAACCAAAACCGAAACTTCCTATTTCTTAGCAGAACGGGGCTGCCCCGATAAGTCAGATGACGTGCTTTTAAGACTGGCACGCATGTTCAAATAACCTTGCGATGATACTTACATCTTTAAACACCCCCGGCCCCCTCTTACAAGAGGGGGAGAAAGAAATATTTGAATTATAAGAGCTTACAAGATTCAATTTCCATGTTATTGTCCCCCCTCTTTTAAGAGGGGGCTAGGGG
>JBBRJR010000309.1:0-2299 GCA_038218865.1 Kapaibacterium sp. (SeqCode)
TCGTAATTTTTGTCAAGGTATGCCATATTGGCGTGCATACCGCGCTCTACCCACAGCCGATAGTTTTTAATTTCCTCGGTGAGCGGCTCGGCTTTTGCGAAATTGCACAAATCAAAGCCTTCAGCTTTGGATAGTTGGGTGATATGGGATTTGAGCGGGGACAAATTTAATAGGAAATTCTATTATTGATAATATTTAGTTGATTTCGCTATGAGTCAACTCCTCTTTTGAGTTAGCAAATTCTAATGGGTTATATATTTCACCATCAAAATAGCTATCGTCAGTAAATTCAGACACAAACCACATCCATCTTTCCACGCCCAGACTATCAATGACTTGTAACGGTTTCAAGAATGCACCTGTTGTGTAAATAAGAGGCTGGCTTTCAGATTTAAATTTATTCAAAATTTCCATAATATTTTCAAATTTGTTATAAAACTATTTCAACTTTCTAAAAACATAATTTAATGAAAATAATTGTATTTACAAATTTTTATTTATATTCTTTTTTCTGAAAACAAAAATAATATCTTAAAATTAAAACAAAGCCTTATAGCTGCCTACTCTTCTATCGTTAAATATATGATTTATCGGATTAAATGATTTGTCTCGCGTCAGCTGTGGCTCAATCTCGCAGGTGATAACGGCGTCGCCGTCGAAATCTGCTTGCACTAAGGCATCGCCTGAAAAATCATAAACCGCGCTTTGTCCATTGAAAATCAGCTTTTCGCCCTCGCGAGTTTCGCTGCCTGTACGGTTAGCAACTGCAAGATATACTTTATTTTCAATTGCGCGGGCTGGCATAACTCGGGGCCAAAGCGGCGTTACTAAATTCGATGGGCATACTATCAAATCTGCCCCCAAAAGCCCAAGCGAGCGGGCAGCTTCGGGAAAACGCCAGTCATAGCATATCATTGTGCCAATTTTAATGTCCCACGGCTTGTAGTCCACAACGAAAAAGCCGCTATCGCCTTCGCTGAATGCCTCGTGCTCTTTGTAAAATAGATGCGTTTTTCGGTAAGCCGCGTTGTAGGCTGGTTCGGGGAAAAGCAGTGCGGCGGAATTAAAGACTTCGCCCTGAGATAATTCTGCAAAGCCAAGCACAATTATTTTATTCAGCTCGCGAGCCAAAGCTGCAAATTTTTGCATTTCCTTTGAACCCATTGCCATGGCATTTTCGAGCGATTCTTGCTTGTTTAAAAAATAATATCCGGAAAGACAAAGCTCGGGAAAGACAATTATGTCCGAATTATCTTTTGTTAATTGATTAATCACGTATTCGATATTTACTTCTCTATTAAAAAGCACCGGCGAAAACTGAACTATGGAAATCTTCATATTTTTCTCGTTTTTCATACTAAAACCTTGATTTTTACAATATTTTATTGCATTTTTATCAAGAGTGATTTTCACAAAACTAAGAAATTCTAACATTCTATACAAGATATATTAAGTTGTAATTAATATTCAGTCATTTGTAAAGAAATTCTTTGGTAGTTTTTTAGAATTTTCGTTTATTGCAATTGTGAATTGTGTAATTTTCTTTACACTTATTTTTGAAAATGAAAATCGCTGCGGTAAATAACTAATATACACCGCAGAAAAAGAGCGCAAAAGCGCATTTGAATGCTTGGCAATTAAATCAAATTGTATGCCAAGAAAAACTGTTTTTAACAATTTTGGAATGAATATGACTTTGAAAAAAATAATGAACATAAGGCTATTATTAATTTTAATAATGATACCTGTTTTAATACTTGCAAGCACAAACGATTCTTTTGCAAGAAAGAAAGCACGCAAATACAACCCTAAAAATACTCGCGCAGAAGCAATCGACATTATCCGCTCCAGCTCGACAGCCATCAGTGAACTTGCAGGCATAGAGCCACAAGTTGAAAATTCAATACAATTTAATCCCAACGAAGAAGCTCTCACAGACGCCGGCTCAACTATCGGCGACAGCGGTGAGGATTTATCGGAACTCGAAAAAGAAGATGACGTAGAAATCGATATCGAAGATTTCAAAATGCTTTGGCTTCAATTTGTAACAGGAAACAACGAAATCACCGCCTACGGTCTCAAAAAAACAGAGCTTATGGATAAAATCATGGAATGGCTCGGAACGCCCTACAAATTTGGCGGCATGAACGACAATGCAATTGATTGCTCAGCTTGGACACAACGGATGTTTTCTGAATCAGCTAATATAATGATACCACGCACAGCTCGTGAGCAAGTAAACATCGGTCAAAAAATTACTCGCGACAATCTTGAATTCGGCGACTTAATCTTCTTCTAC
>JBBRJR010000310.1:0-2284 GCA_038218865.1 Kapaibacterium sp. (SeqCode)
AGAGGTCGCTTTTAAGGCGAATATCGAAATTTTCAGGATAATTCGTTATCTTCATTTTAGATAATTTAAGTTGCTTGTCAGTCAAATTTGAAATTAAAAAAATTGCCTCGTACTCTTGGTTGAAAATTAAATTTTCCATCAAAAAATTAGCTGGTGTAATCTCAAATTTATCTTTGCCACTTATTCTATTTTCTATTTTTATTCGATTCGCCTGCACTTCGGTAGGTGAATCGCATGAAATGAGAAAAATAGCCATCATAGCCAACAAAAAAAGAAAATAATATTTTACGTTGAATTTCATTTGTTTTAAACATACCTAATGATAATTAAAACTTAATGCTTACGCCCGCAGTTATTCCCGATTTTAAAGAGGAAAATAAAACGGATTGATATTGATAAATAAGTGCAGTATTTTCCCATCCAAAAAATGTGGACATTTTGCTTGTCATGTTGATTTTAGCACCAAGCGTGGCTTTTGCTAATGGACCGACTCGGCTCCCACCCAAAATTACTCGACCAAATGGCTGCACAGCTGAGTATTCATTCATTGTATATTGATAAGCTAATCCTGCCCAAAATGCTATGTAATTTTGTTGCCAAATAACTGGAATATCGTTTTCGGTGCCGTCGAATTCTTGCAAAAAGTTCTCTTGCCCCAACTCGAAGCCCACTGAATGATTTTTAGTCAAATCGTACAAAATGGCTAAAGCGAAATTATTAAGCAAAGGCTCGTTCAAAGGGGCAACGTTAATATCCGTAAAAGATTTTGCAGTAGAAAATCGCAATTCCAAAGATACTTTATCAAGAAATTCTCCGTAATCTTTAGCTAACAAAAAGTTTTCCATTAGGCGTTGGCGTGTGCCTGCGCTAATGTTGAATTTTTCGGCAGAAGTAACGACTTCTGGAGAATTACCAATCCGAATAAATTCGGTGGTCTTTTCGTTATTTTGGGATAGCTTAGCAATATCGCTATCAATTATTTGCTCATTATTTTCATCTTTGGCAGCTAAATTTTTGTTATTTAATGTAATCCTATTATTATTCGAGGCGATTGTGATGGCATTTCCTGATTTGCTTCGAGAGCTTGATTCGTTATTAGACATAGACTCAGAAAGAGGCACGCCCGCCGGCAATAATCGAGATTCCGTGGCAGCAGATTGATTTTTAGATGTATTATTCATCCGGCTTCGTACATTATTCTGGCTCATTTGCGAATTAAAGGGAGCGTCGCCGGAAGTATAATTCAGCATAAAAAATACAGTTATAAGGCTTGCAATCATTGCAGAAGAAAGCACAAGCAAGACTTTGCTGCCTAAAAAGCGTGAGAAAAACGTAGCAACGGGGACGGCGGCAGCCGGTAAATTCCCTGAAAAGCCAATAGCAGAGTAGATGCCGTCTTGCAAGGCTACGGGCGGGATAAGCAAATTGTTTTTCATTGTCTGCGTCAAAAGCACCTGTTGGCGCATTTCTTCTTGAAGCTCGGGGTTGGAGCCGACCTCAAAGAACATTGATTCAGATTCTACCGAATCCAACTCGCCGTCTAAAAAAGCGCTGAGCTTTTCTGAATTTGTCATATAGTTAGTGTTATTCATGATCTTTGTCTAATTTATTATTTTTATATTCTTCAAAATAAGGTGAAAGGACTTCTCTAAGTTTCGCTTTGGCTCTGTAAATTCTAATTCGTATAACGGATAGCGATTCGCCCAAAGTATCAGCAATTTCCTGATAAGAAAAATCCAAAAATTCTTTTAATATTAAAACTTCTCGATATTTTTCGGGTAGTAAGATAAGCCCCATATTGAGTATATCATTTAATTCCTTTTTTTCAAATGATTTATCATTTACTTGAAATTGAAAATCTTCGATAGAAACCTGCTTGTTGTACTTTTTATCTTTCTCGTTAAGGCAGAGATTGCGAGCTATTTTTATCAAAAATCCTGCAACGTTGGTCATTTCCCTGTCCACCAAAGAACTTTCGTAAAATCGAGTAAATGTTTCCTGAAAAATATCGTCGGCTGCCGGCTCGTTATTTAATACTTTTCGGCAATACGTATATATTTTACTTGAATAACGCGAATACAGCTCATCGAAAGCTTCCCGCTTGCTTTTTTCGTCGTAAAGCAAGTAGTAAACATCTTCATCACTCATATTTTGAAAGTTTTTCTTCATTTTCGCTTTATGTTATTCAATCTTAAATATAATAACAGTTGAACGAACCAGAAGTAACAAAAATTTTAAATTTTCTTTTTTTTGATAAGATTAAGGATTACTTTAATATGATACC
>JBBRJR010000311.1:0-2208 GCA_038218865.1 Kapaibacterium sp. (SeqCode)
TTCGGCAATTTTCGAAGATATAGAAACAAGCGGCTCTGGAATGTCCCCGCTTCTGACAATTATATCATTATGTTGAGGAGTATTATTTGCTTTTTTGGGAGCAACTTCGACTAAGGCTGGAGGTATATCTTGCTTTTTAGCAAAATAATCCCTCCACGCAGGCTCCACAGAATTTGGATCTTTCAAATAATTATAATATAATTCTTCGATGAAAGCTGAATTTAGGTCAATCATAATATCTTATTAGTCTTTATGTTAAATTTAGTTTCAGTTAAAACGTTTTCTTAGCTTTAAGATTGTAAAATGTAAAGTACAATTTACAAAGGATTAGCTCCCATCCAACGTTCGGCATCTATAGCCGCTGAGCAGCCGCTGCCGGCAGCTGTAATTGCTTGACGATAAACGTGATCTTGAACGTCCCCGCAGGCAAAAACGCCCTCTATATTAGTGTAAGTAGATTTACCTTTTGTAATCAAATATCCGTTTTCATCTGTTTCTAAAATGCCTTCAAAAAGCTTAGTATTAGGTACGTGTCCGATAGCAATGAAAACGCCATCTGTTTCGTGGTTTGTGATTTCGCCGGTTATAGTGTTTTTGATATTTACTCCCGTCAAGCTTTTGAAGCCGTTTACTAATTCGCCAGTAAATTCATCTATAATAGCGTTTACCATCATCGTGATTTTCGGATTTGATTGCGCTCGCTCTATCATGATTTTTGATGCTCTAAATTCTTCGCGGCGGTGAAGTAACGTTACGTGCGAGGCAAAGTGAGTCAGGTAATTTGCTTCTTCCATCGCTGTATCGCCACCACCAATTACAAATACTTTTTTTCCGCGATAGAAAAAGCCATCGCAAGTAGCGCAAGCGGATATGCCAGCACCCCAGTATGTTTGTTCAGAAGGAATATTAAGCAACCGTGCAGTAGCGCCAGTAGCGATTATAACGGAATTTGCTTTGTAATCCTTGTGGCTGTCCGTAGTGATTGTAAATGGACGCTGCGAAAAATCGACGCTCGAGGCAATTTCATAGCAGGTCGTGGCGCCGAATTTTTGAGCTTGCCGGCGGAGAATATCCATCATCTCAGGCCCTTGCACGCCATGCTCAAAACCCGGATAGTTTTCTACGTCGGTTGTGATAGTGAGCTGTCCGCCCGGCTGCAAGCCTTCTAAGACTGCAACTTGTAAATTTGCACGGCTGGCGTAAAGTGCGGCGGTCAATCCTGCGGGACCGCTGCCGATAACTACTACATCATAAATATTCATGAAAAATCCTTTTTGAAACTAAGTGAAAATAATTATTTAAAATTGCCTTAATAGACGAATATTTCAAATATAGATTTTTTTACAATAAAAGATAATTCAATTACGTTCTATAATTTATAAAATTTAATAAATCAAAAAATATATAACGAATATTGAAAAAAATTAATCAAAGAACATTAAACAAATTTACGAAATTTAATAAGATTGATTATTTTAATAGATACATAATTTACTATTCATAATTACGAGGTTTATATGAAAAGAACAGTACAATCAATCCTTATCGCTTTAACGTTGCTGATGGGTGCTATGCCTACTTTCAGCCAAAGCGAGGGACAACGCCTTGCTGTCGGATTTAATTTCGGCTTGGATAAATATTGGGGTGAATTCACCGATAACCAATTTTATTGGGCAGGCGATTTATTTTTAAGGTATAATATTTTACCTAATTTCTCTTTGAATGCATCCTATTATTTGGGACAAGTTCGCTACAAAACTGATATGGACGCCATTGGTAAGTATACCGGATATTTTGGAAAAAATGCAAAACAAGGAGACTTTTATCCTTTGCCTGGAGAGGATGATAACAAACATTCAACTACAACAATTCAGGACATTAACACCATTAGGTGGATGAGCGGCGATTTGACCGCCTCGATTAACTTTTTCAATACCCAAAAATTTGTGCCATATATTTTTGGTGGCGTTGGGCTTATGAACTGGGAGCCAAAAGCTGGCAAGACAGGTTCGGACGGATCATTGCCAAACAATGCTAATGAAGTTTACGACAAAACAAGAGTTGTATATCCTGTTGGTATAGGCTTTGAGTTTTATCTTTCAGACAATTTCGTACTTAATGCCAAAGGTACATATCGTTTAGGTATGAGCGAATATTTTGATGATTTGTCCAAAAAGGAAGACGTAAACGCAACCTCGAAAGCTGACC
>JBBRJR010000312.1:0-2185 GCA_038218865.1 Kapaibacterium sp. (SeqCode)
GAGCTGTTTATGCGCAGCACTTCGTTAACGTTATCGACAACAAAGCCAATAACACGCTTTTCGATTTCGACCACGATTATTCGCGTGTCTTTGTCCGGCTCGCGCTCCTCAAAGTTCAGCCGCTTCCTGAGATTGACAACCGGGATTACTTGCCCTCGCAAATTAATTATGCCCTCCACAAACAGCGGAGTATTCGGCACTCGCGTTATTGGCATCATGCGGTTTATGCCCTGAATATTCAAAATATCCACAGCAAACTCCTCCTCACCTAAGTGGAAGCTGACCAGTTGCAGCAGGTCAGAAGATTGATGCTCCTTGGATTCTAAGGATGAATGTATTTCCATTTTCCTTTCCTTTGATTAAATTATTAAAAAACGAGTAAATATATAATTGTCAAACTATAAATTATAGTATCGGTATAAATAAGTAAAACTCAAATTAATTTTCAATAATCAAACATCGCTTAACGAAATTATTTTATTTGTCTTAACAAAACTTTAAATAGAAAATAACTTAGAGGCATGAGTATTGAAAATGATTAATAGATTAGTAGCAACAAAGATATTTGAGATTGAATAAAATTCATTAATGAAAAAACGTAAATCATTGAATTAGGCTAAACAAAGTATATTGATTTACATAAATTTACTCTTAGACATACCTATGAAAAAAGGGCATTTATTTTCATTATTTTGAAAAAAGTTATTGGAATTATGAAAAAAAAGCCGTAAAATTATCGCGAATGAATTATTCACTTTGTAAATACTTTTTTCAATAGTAAAAATGTTCTAATTAAGTGAATCAAACAGTGAAGAAGTGCTTTACAACTACAAGATTTAATTGAAAAATCAAATTTATTGATTAATAAATAATATTCTTTGTTCCAAAAACAGGATTGATTATGAAAGAGACAGAATTAATTGTTGGAGAACTTGTTTCTAAAATAGGAAACAAACGCGAGTGTCTGCTGCCAATACTGCAGGGAGTGTACGACAGGCTCCATTACATCTCAGACGACGCTATGGTAGAGATAGCAAAGCATCTCGATATAGCGAGCGCAGAAGTTTACGGCAAGGCAACCTTCTACCATTTCCTATCTACCAAGCCGTTAGGCGAGTATGTCATTCGGGTTTGCAAAACAATAGTGTGCGACATGAAAAACAAAAAGGAGATTGTCTCCACACTCGAAGATTTACTGAAAATCAAGATGGGTGAAACGACAATCAACAGAAAATTTTCACTGCAATACACAAATTGCTTGGGATGGTGCCACAAAGGACCGGCGATACTCATCAATGACGAGGTTTACACGGACTTGACACCGGCGAAGGTACGCGATATTATTGCAATTTACAAAAATAAATAAAGGAGTATGATATGTCTGATAGATTAAAAAAAGTAGATGTTATTCTCGGATCCTATACTTCCGAAAAATATAAGATATTCGAGAAAACTATAACCAGGCCCAATGATGAAATAATCCAAGAGCTGCTCGACTCCGGGCTGAAAGGGCGCGGCGGAGCTGGATTTCCTACTGGCTTAAAGTGGAAACTCGCCTCACAAGCCGAAGGTGATGAAAAATATGTGATTTGCAATGCCGACGAAGGCGAGCCTGGCACTTTCAAAGACCGCGAAATACTCGACTGCGTTCCACGCAAAGTCCTCTCAGCTATGGCTATCTGTGGCAAAGTGATAGGCTCGAATCGCGGATTTATTTATCTTCGTGGCGAATATAAATTCTTAGTTCCCAAACTCGAAAAAGAAATAGATCTATTCCATCAAGTTGCAAAACAATTTAATTTTGATTTCAAAATATCAATAGTCCTCGGCAGCGGAGCATACGTTTGCGGCGAAGAAACCGCATTGCTCCAATCAATGGAAGGTCATCGCGGCGAACCTCGCAATAAACCTCCCTTTCCGACTCATCAAGGTTTCTTAGGGAAGCCAACAGTTGTAAACAATGTAGAAACTCTCGTCTCCGCACTCATGGTTTTCAAGTTCGGGCCCGATGAGTTCAAAAAATTAGGCATAAGAGATTCCCACGGATCGAAATTGTTCAGCGTCTCAGGAGACACGCCTATTCCGGGAATCTATGACTTAGAGTTCGGACTATCACTTTTGGAATTCGTAGATGAATTTGGCGACGGCGACACAAAAGCTGTCCAAGTCGGCGGGGCTTCCGGCT
>JBBRJR010000313.1:0-2173 GCA_038218865.1 Kapaibacterium sp. (SeqCode)
GGCTCTGCTGCTTTTTCTTTTGGGCTTGATTACAGTTATTTTTTTATGGAGACAAACCCTTTTATTGGTATAGGCGGATTGGCAGAGGCGGCATTTGCGGAAGAGACAGAGTTTATCGTTGCTCCGCTTTTGACTATCCAGCCATGGCATGAAATAAAATTTATTTTAGCGCCTGGAATTCGTTACGTGGATTTAAAAGAAACGGCAATAGATGAAATTCACGAAACTAGCCGCATGAGATTTTTGCTTCGCGTCGGTGGTGCTTATATGTTCCATTTCGATCATTTTTCGATTTCGCCAGCAATTAATGCCGATATAGTTGGAAGCTCAGTAAATTTTGTGTATGGCTTAGCTTTTGGTTGGGGATTTTAGTGGTTTCTGGCAAGTCAAAAACAATAAAAACTAAAAATCTTAGTCTAAGGCATTTCAAAATATTTTTACTTGAACTAATAAATAAAATCAACAAATGACATCTACGGAAATTTGGACGACAGCATCGGCAAACGGAATTATACTGACGCTTGAACAACTTAATTCGCTCGAGCGATACGCTAAAGAGTTGGTTTATTGGAACAGCAAAGTGAACCTCATAAGCCGTAAGGACGAGGAAAATATAATGGAACGCCACGTTCTGCATAGTTTGAGTTTGCTGAAATATATAGACATACCCAAGAAGTCGCGTTGCCTCGATATAGGTACAGGTGGCGGCTTGCCCGGGATTCCGTTGGCTATAGCAAGCGATGATTTACATATGTTGTTAGTCGATTCCATTGCTAAAAAAATAAAAATAACAGGGATGCTTGCTTCGCACACTGGCTTAAGAAACATCTCGGCAATAGTAAGTCGCACCGAAGACCTTGAAAAAGATAGCAAATTCGTTAATAATTTCGATTTTATATTTGCTCGAGCAGTATCGCGAATCCACGAAATAATGTCTTGGAGCCATAACTTGTTGAAACCGACCGGTGAATACGTCCTTTACAAGGGCGGCGACATAGCCGAAGAAATTGACATTTCAAAAGGTAAATTCCCAAATTTTAATTTTCAGATAATAGACATTGACATGGTCGGCTTTCCTTTTTTCCTTGAAGAAGAAAAAAAGATAGTAGTTATTTCGAGAAAATAATTAATCTTCTAAAATAAAAGTCTTCTATAAAACATAATCATTTTAACTTCGTTTGATGTAAATTGAAATATATTATTTTACATTTTATATTTTTGTTTGAAATTAATAAACAAATGGAGAAAAAATGGAACTCTACGTAGATACCGCGAATATTGAGCATATTAGAGAATGTGCCAAATACGGCTTTGTTTCGGGCGTAACGACAAACCCCTCGCTACTTTCGATGGAAGACCCTTCGGTTGATTCCAAAGAAAGAATTAAAGAAATTTATGAACTTATCGGCGGGCATTTATCAGTCGAAGTTATATCAGTTGATACACTCGGGATGCTCAAAGAAGCAGATGAGATACTTTCTTGGTTTCCGGAAGCAACAATCAAAATTCCGATGATACCGGCAGGGCTTGCAGCAGTAAAGCATTTGTCCGCACAGAATATACCTACGAACGTAACCCTTGTTTTCAGCGCAACCCAAGCAATCGCCGCTTCTAATGCAGGCGCAAGCTACGTTTCTGTTTTTATGGGCAGACTGGACGATATTTCGGTGAATTCTCGAGATGTACTTGAAGACATTTGCGAAATATGGGACATACAAGGCTACGAGTCGCTAATAATTGCTGCCTCAATCCGCCACTCACAGCATATTATAGATGCCGCTTTAGCTGGTGCCGATATAGCGACAGTGCCGTATAAGGTCTTAATGCAATCACTCAATCATCCTCTAACTCAAAGCGGACTGGATAAATTTTTAGCCGATTACGACAAAATGCAAACAGAAAAGCAAAAACTGATAATGATGTAAGCAGGGATTTAGTTGTCGGTTATCAGTTAATTACGAATGAAAACCGTAGGGGCGAACCATGGTTCGCCCGATATTCTGTAGGGGCGGGTTTCAAACCCGCCCAATAGAAGAAAAAAAGCGCAATTGACCTCTCCCCAGCCCTCTCCGAAGGAGAGGGAGGAAGAAAGAAAGACACACCCCCCGACCCACTCAATGAAGAGAGAGGGAGTAAGAAAGAAACACACACACCCCATCACCCACAATGAATG
>JBBRJR010000314.1:0-2172 GCA_038218865.1 Kapaibacterium sp. (SeqCode)
AGGTGAGCCGTTTTGCATATAAATTACAGGCTCGCTTAGTAAGCCCGAGCCAGGCAAATTTGCCAAAATTGCGCCAAATGCAATCGGTATCAACAAAAGCGGCTCGAAGCCCTTGACTATAGCTAAATATATCAATAATCCAGCTATCGCAAACATTATCAACTGAGGGTAACCAACTCCCCAAAATCCCATGCTATCAATAAAACGCATTAAATGTTCTAACATAATTCTTTTCGACTCCTATTCTTTAATTACTTTTTTGAATAATATGCGAACCAATAAGATTCATTTTACCAATTGTTGACCAAGATGTTACAGTAGGCTGCTTTAAAAATCGAATACGCGTTACTAATATGTCCGCATGAGTTGAAGCAAAGGCAGCGGCAGTTAATATTGCTGTTAGTTCATCATCGTCAATTTCAACTTCTTCCAATGCTGACTCTTTTAATTCAGTGGGTCGAATTTTTACCGGCTTTAAAGATTTTGCTTTTTGCCAACGCAGAAACTTTTCTTCCAACTTATTAATCAAAGTAATAACAAAATAAAAAAACAATAATGACCCCAAAACGCCGCCCATTCCTACAACCAATATCAGTAGAGCTTCCGAGAGTCTATCCATCATAACAACCTCGTAGTAAATTATACAAACATGAAAACACAATAAAAAAAAGAAATAATGAAAAATTCTTAAGTCATAAGTTTAAATTAAGGAATAAATATAAAAAAAGCTAATCAAAAAATTATTTTTTCTTGATTAGCTTATATTCTTCGAGAATTAATATGTTTTAAAACCTTTATTTTTTGAAATTTACTGTATAAATAAAAATTAGTGGTATGTAAAAAATATATAAATATTAATGCTTTTCTTTTGAATCAATCGAGCAAACTGCGCCGCATATTCGTTTGATAGTAAAATCAACAAGTCTATAATAACGGAGCAATCCCTCGGGACGGCAATCAACTATGCCATGATTTTGCAAAAGCCGCAATTGTTTTGATACGTTCGCCTGCAAAAGCCCGGTTGCTTCAACTATTCCCGTAACGCTTTTCTCACCTGAAAAAAGCGAGCGGATAATCCGCAGGCGCGAGCCTTCGGCTAACATTTTGAAGCGGTCAGCCATTAGCTCCAATTCTTTATCGTCGAAATTGATTTTGCTCGTTTCGCCACTTATATAAAGATTGTAATAATCGTTTTCCATTATTCTCTCAAATAGAAATATTCTATTAATATTATTTAATATTGTGAATTATAAATCAAGCAAAATTACAAAATAAAATTTATATATAAAGTAAAATATAATTAATATTTGCTAATGTTTCATTCTTTGTACTATTCTTTTAATGCGCCGGCTGTAAGTCCGTTTATTATTTGTTTTTGGAAGAAGAGAAATATAATAAGTACCGGCAGTGCCGAGATAGAAGCGCCAGCCATCAAGTGACCCCAATCTATTGATTGCTTGCCCAGATAGAAGGTTAAACCAACGGGAAGCGTTCGGAAATCGACGTCGTTAGCGAAAAGAAAGGGAAACAAAAATGAATTCCAGCTTGTCAAAAACACATATATAGCAAGCACAGTAAGAATAGGTTTTGCCAAAGGCATTACTATTTTAAAAATAATATAAAGCTCGCTGGCACCGTCAATTCTTGCGGCGTCTTCAATTTCCGTAGGCAGATTTTGTATATATTGCCGCGCCAAAAATATCCCGAAAGGGGAGACCAGCCATGGCAAAATCAATGAATAATATGAATTTATCCACCCAAAGCTAACCATCATCCTATAGAGCGGAATCATTATCACGTGCGGCGGAATCATAAGTACTAATATCACAGTTGCGAATAGAATATTTTTTCCGAAAAAATCTTTGCGAGCAAAGGCATAACCAGCAAATAAACAGAAAAAGACATTGCCAATTGTAGTTAAGCCAGCAATTAAAATCGAATTGAAAAAGTAAATATCAAACCGGTCAGTTTGGAAAGCATCTATATAATTATCGAATGTGTATGTATTCGTAAGTAATTTCCAAAAATCAGAAACACCCTCAGGATACGATTTCATCGAGAGTAAAATCATAGAAAACATAGGGAATAGCATTCCCAATGCAACTATAATTAAAAGCGTGTAAGTGAAAGTTTTGCTAATAATTTTCATTTATATGATTATATAAGAATAAG
>JBBRJR010000315.1:0-2106 GCA_038218865.1 Kapaibacterium sp. (SeqCode)
GATATTGAAGTATTTTAACAGTTGCGCCGAATTGAGATTTAACGTCTTCTAAGACTTTTTCCCAATTAGCTTGGTCAAAATCCAATTTATTAGCAACTATAGCAACCGGTTTGCTTAATTTATTTGCATAAGTCCAGCCCAATTCAGAGCCGACCTCTATGCCGTTTTGACTGTTTAAAAATATAAGAGCACAATCAACTACCTCCAAAGGAGCAATCATTTCGCCGATATAGTCATCATAACCCGGACAATCGATGAGATTGATTTTGTTGTCTTTATATTCGGTAAATAAAAGCGAATTAAATACAGAACTATTTTTTTCGTGTTCTAAATCATTATAATCCGAGACGGTATTTTTGTCTTCAACCACCCCACGACGATTAATAGAGCCTGATTTATAGAGCAATGCCTCGGCAAATGTTGTTTTGCCGCTCGCGGCATGTCCAATTAAGGCTAAATTCCTTATGTTTTGCGGTTCATATACTTTCATGAACTTGTCTCCACTTAAATAAATAATATATTTTAAAATCATTAATTTGCTAATTGACGAATTTATAATTTATACAAAAAGTTTGAATTATCTTAGTACTTTTTTTGAAATTAAAAACTTTTTTCTTAAAAATCTACTTTTAAGCAAATAAAGATATTATTTCAGGTATAAGTTAAATTTTATTAATTGTAAAAGTTTCGATTTTTAAAAATATTATTTGCGATTTACTTTTTTTTTATATAATTTAGTAATCTATTCAATAAAAATTTAACATATTTTGTCCTAAAATTCATTTGAGCCTCCCTTAATTTTTGCTACTAATCATGATTTTTCTATTCTTAAAAATAAAATCTTGTTTGTTTTCTGTTTAATGCTTATTTTTGTAGTCTTAAAAAAATAGTTTATTGGAGAAATGAAATGGCTAAGAAAGATCAAAGATTTATGATAACTCTCGAGTGCACCGAAGCCAAAAATGAAGGCAAACCGGCTTCGAGATATACCACGATGAAAAACAAGCAAAATACTCCTGAAAGAATTGAATTGAAAAAATATAATCCTTTCTTGAGACGCCACACATTGCATAAAGAAATCAAATAATTTCGGCTTTTGCTTGATAAGCATGAAATTTACTGCCTTCTTCCCACGATTATTTCGAGGAAGGCAGTTTTTGTGTTTTTTAATCACATTCCTTTAGGAAAATGTCATTAAAATTTAAACATAGAATAGCTCAAAGTGCGATTCGTGTCCTTGCTTCGACTTGGAGAATCACTCTGCACGGCACTATGCCGCAAAAGCCCTCTGTGGTTGCTTTTTGGCATGGGGAAATGCTTCCCGTTTGGAAATTATTTTCCTGCGAGAAGAACCTTCCAAACGTCGCAATTGTCAGTTTAAGCCGAGACGGTGAGATTTTATCCGGAATCTTAAAGCATTGGGGATTTGACTTGCTCCGCGGGTCCTCCTCTCGCAAATCATCTGATTTTTTATCCGAAGCAGTAAGCCAAGCCAAAACATCAAATATATTAATTACGCCCGATGGGCCCCGTGGACCAGCGAAGCAATTCAAAGCCGGCGCCGTTATAATTGCTCAGCGAGCAGGCGTAGATTTATTCTTAACTCGCATTGAAGTTCGTAGTAAAAAAGTATTTGGCAAAAGCTGGGACGAATTCATACTGCCACTACCATTTTCTAAAATTGAAATATATATGGAAAATACTGGAAGAATCGATCCTAATTTGGGTAAAGAAGAAACGAGCAAAATAATTGCCGAAGTGGAAACAAAACTTAACATTATAGGGCGTTAATATGGTTACAGGTTTTTTATCAGACGTTTTCGGCACTATTGTAAAAATTAGAAATCATCGCTACAATACAAACGACAACTTAATAACCAAACTAAAAACGCCCATAATCAGCGTTGGCAACTTATCTGTTGGCGGCACAGGTAAAACGCCATTTGTGCAAATGCTTGCCCGTGAGCTCCAAAGAATGGGCATTAAACCAGCAATTGTCGGGCGTGGCTACAAACGCAAAAGCAAGGGCGAAATCATTGTCAGCGATGGCAAAAAAGTATTAGTCGGCGCTTGCGAAGGCGGAGACGAGATGGTTATGCTTGCCCG
>JBBRJR010000316.1:0-1992 GCA_038218865.1 Kapaibacterium sp. (SeqCode)
CATAATTGTTATGTCCTAAACATAAATCTTTTGAGACAGCCACAAGCTAATTAGACTTAATCAACAGTCTGTTAGCTTAACCAAAATAAATATTTAGAATAAGTTAAATAATTAATATTCATAGGTTTGAGAGAAAAGTTCTTGCATTGTCTAAATTTTTTAATTATATTAGCAATAGGAAAATGTAGAAAACAACACGAGAGGAGAGTAAAATGAAAAAGTATTTACCTTTAGCAGTTTTATTAATTTTGGTTTTGACTTCATTTAAATTAAGTGAAGAATCCAAGCCAGACATAAAATATTCCGATTTCGATACGCCGCTTTATTGCGGGGCTTCCTGCCACAACGATTTTTACAAATTGTGGGACAAATCGATGATGTCGAAAGCTTTTACTCATGATTGGGACGAAGTGGAGTATTTTGATTTGGCGGTAAAGCACTCAAAACTCGACGCTAAGCTCGCAGGCGTGGAAGCTGATTGCAATGGCTGCCACACTCCGATGGCATATTTATCGGGCGACATACCACCGAAACGCCCATCGGAAAAAACCCGTGCCAATGAAGCAGTTTCTTGCGACGTATGCCACTCGATAGCCGGTTTCACGGGAGACACGCCGTTTAATTTTAATTATATAATGAAACCCGGCAGGACAGAATACAATTCCCGCAAGGGCGAAGTCGGCTCGCCAAACCACGACATCGCAATAAATCCGATTATGAAAACGGGGGATTTTTGCGGCATTTGTCATAATGAAAAAAGCCCATACGGCGTTTGGGTCAAATCCACACATTTGGAATGGAAGGAAGGACCTTACGCAAAGGAAAACGTGCAGTGCCAAGACTGCCACATGCCAAAAGCGCCGGGCAAAAAAGCAATAATGGGCAGCGAATATCCAGACATTAGACAGCATATATTCAATGGCGGGCACGACGTGGGCAAGGTTAGCGGTACTGTGGAATTAACCATATATCCAAATTTTTACGAAGTAGAGCCTGGCGAAAACGTCATATTCACAATCAATTTATTCAACCAGAAGACAGGGCATAAATTTCCGACTGGCTCGGTAGAGGACAGGCTACTTTGGATGAACGTAGAAGCCGAAGACAGCAAAGGTACTAAGTATCATATTAACATAGATAAAAAAGGATTCGATGGCGAGGAATATACTATTTCCTCAAAAGCTTTAGCGTATCAGGACATGGGCGTGCCGCTCGGCATAGCGAACTTTGCTGGCTTAGAAAGGGACGGCATCCCCGAAGGAAATAGAATATTCCGCATGCCGTATTTCGACCCCCAGGGCAGAATGACTTTGCAACAATGGAATACCGCTTCGCTTGGTGTGGACTATCGCTTTGCTCCGCGCGAGCTGAAAGTCGAAACTTGCACTTTCCGCCTGCCAGTCAATTTGCCGTCGGGCAAGCTGAAAATCACGGCGACGCTGAATTATCAGTTACTTATGTCGCCCGTGGCAAAATATTTAAACGTAAAAGAGCACGAGGACGCAATAAAAGAAGTTAACAGAGCTACAACTGAAATAACGATTCTTAATTAATTTTTGGGAGATGGAATAATGAAGGCATTACTTTTTACTGCAGTTTTCGCATTGTTTTTTTGCATAAGCGTTCAAACGAGCTATGCTACACCGGCATTTGCTCGGCAGCATAATTTATCATGCCAAACGTGCCACTCGCCCGTGCCACGTTTGAAGCCATACGGCAATGAGTTTGCAGGCAATGGCTTTCAGCTAACAGAAAAAACTGAATCGCGCTATTACGTAGAAACCGGCGATACCAAACTTTCGCTCATAAGAGATTTTCCTATTGCCGTGCGGTTCGATTTGGCTGCTTCTTACAACACTGCAAAATCAAAAACAGGCGAATTCGCATCGCCATATCTGGTGAAATTTTTGTCCGGCGGACCAATCGCAGAAGACATATCATATTACTTCTATTTCTTTTTCAGCGAGAGGGGTGAAATAGCGGGCGTTGAGG
>JBBRJR010000317.1:0-1950 GCA_038218865.1 Kapaibacterium sp. (SeqCode)
CCTGCAATCAATTATTTTTCGCGCCTTCGAGTATCCATAGCCGCAAGCCAATTTTGTGGTTCTCTGTGATGTTCCCCTTATAGAAATAAGATAAATGCGGCAGCTTGCCTTCTACAATTTGAATTAGGCGGCTTTTGTCGGGATCATCTAAAATCACCATACCGGGCGACATAAATAAAGAGGAATAATACGTAAGTATAACTCCGCCTGCTTGCGTTTCATCGCTGTGGCAGCCAGAGTAGGAGCAGTTTATTTTCAAAAATGGATATACATGGTTTTGAAAGCTCACGTTTTCATCAGGAAAAACTATATCTTTACCCGTAGTGTTTATCGAGTCGCAAGCTATCATTGATATTATAAATATGGACAATATTATAATAATTGCAGATTTCATATCAATAGCTCTCGTCTAAATTCGGGAAATTCGACTGGCGTACGTCATCGCCGTAGTTGGTAACTGCTTCTTTAATGTCATGTAATAAATTGGCGTAGCGGCGAACAAATCGCGGAGAAAAATCAAGCGTAATGCCGAGCATGTCCGTATAGACCAAGATTTGTCCGTCGCAAAAAGGACCTGCCCCAATGCCGATAGTAGGTATCGAGAGGCTTTCCGAAATTCTTTTAGCCAGTTCAGCAGGTATTTTTTCGAGTACTATCGAAAAGCAGCCAGCTTGTTCGAGCCATTGCGATTCTTCGAAAATTCGCTCAGCTTCTTCGGGATCGGTGCCGCGAGCGCGGTAAGAGCCGAATTTATGTATGCTTTGCGGTACCAAGCCCAAATGCCCCATAACGGGTATGCCGGCTTCTGTCATCCTTGAGACCGCCTCTGTAACGTTCTTTCCGCCTTCTAACTTTACAGCCGCGCAGCCTGTTTCTTTCAAAATCCGCCCCGCATTGCGAAAAGCCTCGTTTGACGAAACCTGATACGACATAAAGGGCATATCGGCGACTATGAGCGGGCGCTTGGCTCCGCGAACGACTGCTTTTGTGTGGTAAATCGTGTCTTCCAGCGTTACGGGAATAGTCGTCTCGTGACCCTGTACTATGTTTCCCAGCGAATCGCCGACTAAGATTACGTCCACGCCGGATTGGTCTAAAATATTGGCAATCAAAGCATCATAAGCCGTGAGGGCAACAATTTTTTGCCCGCGGGATTTCATTTCTTTAAGTCGCAACGTAGTTACGTTTTTTGCATTTATATCTTGCGAAGTATAGCTCATCAGTTTAAGCTCATTTTATTATTTGTCAATTTTCAAAATGTTAAATTATGAATTATTTTTTTATTTTTTCTAAACAAAAATATTATCTCGTATTTCCGCCGATATAATCCATCAGATATTTATTTTGTGAGCGAACGTCTTTTATGGCGGATTTGACGCAATCGCCGATAGATATAAATCCGACAAGGCGTTTGTTTTCCAGTACAGGCAAATGCCGTATTCGGTTCATCGTCATAATTTGCTCTACGTATTCTAACTCGTCGTCTGGCTCGGCGACGATAATTTGGCGGGTCATTACGTCGGCGGCTGTTTTGTCGATTATATTGTTAATATCTTCGGCAGCGGCGCGGACAATATCTCGCTCGGACAAAATGCCAGCAATTTTGCCATCGTCGCTCAAAACGAGCAGCGCTCCGATTTTATTATTAGCAAGGAAATCAATAGCAGTTTTTAGCGAAATATTTTCGCCGACAGTAAAAACTTGCGGGCCCTTCCATTTCAAAATATCGCGTACTTTCATAAAAATTTCTCCAAATATATATAAATTAATGATTTTGACTAATTAAATTAAATCGTATTAATCGAAAAAATATTTTATTGATGGGGCAATCAGATGTCAGGAAATGAAGGTTAAGGTTTTAAGTTGCCAGTTTTCAGCGAAAAGAATGTTATGTATAAAACCTAAAAATATACCTTATGAGACAGCCCCATATTCCCAGAAAACATAACT
>JBBRJR010000318.1:0-1939 GCA_038218865.1 Kapaibacterium sp. (SeqCode)
ACTCAAGCCCCATCATAAAATCGGATTTTTTGGTATCCATCCAAGGCATTTCATCAATGAAAATGACTCGTTTTTTATCCGTTTTATTTTTCTCTAACTCCTTGATTAACAAGTTAAAAGCCTCTAACCAGCTTTGCGGCACGTCATATTGGGTATGAAAATAATTATTAATGAAAATGGTAAAATTGGTCAATTGTTGTTGTGTATTGCCTTTCGCCAATCCCGTCGCGTAGAAGTCAAATTGATTGTCAAAATATTCCCTTATGAGAAATGTTTTGCCGACCCTTCTTCTGCCATAAACGGCTAAAAATTCGGATTTAGACGAAGCCATCAGTCGGTCCAATTTTTCTATTTCTCTAATTCTGCCGATTAATTCCATTATTATTTTTTTTATTATTCGGGTTCTTTGAATATTTTTGTGGACTAACAAGATTTAGCTAAAACGCGCAACCTTAAATGCTCAAAATTAGGGATACCAAAAGAGATTCTTTTGACATATCTAATAAGATTATTGAGTCCTTCTGTGACAGCATTAGAGATACGTGTATTGGCAAAAGAAGCGATGTTAGACATCCAATTTTGAACTGTTTTGACAAATTTATTCAAAGTAGGCTGCTCTAATTTTAAGGCTTGTTGAGTCCAAATATTTAAAAGTTCTTTCATTTCTTCGCTATTTGTTGCGGTGTCATAAATGGTATGAAATCGGTTCCGCTGAATATAGAACTGATTCAATGTTGGGCTTTGAATAAAGGCATTATGCAATATATCAAGTTGTTCTTGGGTACAATTTTTAGGCTGTTTATACAAGAGCCACTTGAGTTTTTTGTATTCTTCTTTGTTTTTGTATTCTTGACGAAGCGATTTTCTAATGTCATCTAAGCTTTCATTGAGTGATTTGACGACATGAAAGCGATCTAATGTAATTTCAGCATTTGGGAAACAGTGACGGGCGGCAAGAATATAAGGTTCCCAAATGTCACAAGCGACAGCTTGAATTTGTTGGCATATTTCATCGCCTAATGCTTTAAAATAAGCTATAATTGTTTCTTTTTTGCGATTGGGCAGTATATCTAATTCGATACCGCGCTCTAAATCAGTCAAAACGCAACAATAATCTTTTTTACCCTTGCGATGTGAAATTTCATCTATACCCAATTTGCGGACATTTTTAAAGCGTTCTTTTACATTTATCTCTTGTTTTACGCGGTCAAAATAAAGATTTTCAACCGCTTTGTGGCTCATATTAACCAATGCGGCAACTTCTGTAAACGGCTGACTGTTGCATAACTCAAATATCCATTTCGACTGCCGATGGGTATAGCTTTTATTGGAATCTGCAAAACTTAACTCATGCGTAAAATACCGATTACATTCAGAGCAATAAAACTGGGGAATACGAATTTTTAAACGCACTTCTTTGCCCACTATGCTCAAGTCACGAAGAGTGCGTTCAGTATATTGATTAATACGGGTTGTCTCTTTTTGACAACTCGGACAAGTGTCTTTTTCCGTCAACATGTGACAGTGTATTATCAAACGATTGCCCGTTGGTTCTATTTGTTCAACTCGCAAGGCTGGCAAGTTCAAAAGCGTTTCGTAAAAGTTATTTTCTGTCATCTTTTATTTTTCCACAAAAATATTCAAAGAACCATTATTCGCCAAAACTATAAAACTATGCAGATTTTGGCAAATAATAGATATTATTATTCGCCAAAACTTTAAAAAATAAGCACTTTTGGCTCTTGGTTTTTGGCTGGTCACCAGGTTTTTACGAGCAGCCGAGAATTAGCATATCAAGCGGCCGAAATCAAAATCAAGCCGCAGGTAAGAAAGCTCAAGCGACTTGTATCACGCACGGCGTCCCGCTAGGCCGGACGAGATAAATTTGAACGAGTAGTTATTTACAATCCTCGTTCGTTCGTTCAAGTGGAGTGGACTC
>JBBRJR010000319.1:0-1880 GCA_038218865.1 Kapaibacterium sp. (SeqCode)
TTATTCGTATTGAGTAGATGGGTTTCCAGTGTTTCACGAAACATCTCAAAATCTATTACTCTCCTTATTGTTTCTAATGGATTACCTATTTCGTGTAAGCGTATTTTATTAAATTGGTCGTCAAAAAGACTTTTTTTGCCATGTGTTTTATATTTTTGTGTCTTATTTCTTGTTTCTTTTAATTTGTTTTGTTATTACTTACAAATATACGCATAACTTCTTCATTATCATGATGTTAATTCATAGAACTCACCATAATATAATTGTCCTGCTGACTGATGAGTATTTTAGATGAAGCTGTCCCGTAAGTAATAAAAGAATGACAAGCAGGAATGCCTGTCATTCTAACTCCTTAAAATACTGGTATGTCGAGAATCCTTGCTTGACCATATACCCCGAAAACATGACTTATAGAGGCAGCCTCATTTGGAATAGTTCTTCTTTCTATCGCCCACAGCCCAACGCCCAAATGCCTCATTTTCGTTGCATTCTATAAATAAGAGCGGCAGTTAATAGCAATATGCTGATAAAAAATGAAACCAAAGGCAGCCAATCGCCGTATTGGACATATAAGCTCTCGCCGGTGAGAATCGGCAATGTGGTGGCAATTGCAGTCGGTTCGTAATGCTTGGCTTTTAAAAGCGATATGCCTGTCGGTGTTATAAATCCTGAAACGCCGGTATTGGCTGCCCGAGCGATATATCGGCGATTTTCAATCGCCCTTACGGCAGCTATTTGGTAGTGCTGCTCTGGCCCGATTGTAAAGTCATACCAGCCGTCGTTTGTAATTACTACAAGCAAGCCAGCACCTTTTTGCGTAAATCGCGAAACGAATCGCGGATAAATAGATTCAATGCAAATGACCGAGCCGATGTCAGCATTTTTTCCATTATTTTGGAATTTTAAATTGTGCTGCTCGTTGCCTATGCCCCAAGAGGAAATGCCAATGCCCCATTGGAACCATTTTTGCGCAAATGTGAACTTCTCGGCATAAGGTAATCTTTCGGCAAAAGGAGTAAGCCGCATTTTGCGATATAGCTGAGGATTAAGCTGCTCGTTTGGCTTTGGGTTCAGTAGCAAGGCGGCGTTAAACGGCTCCCAGCGAAGAGCGCTGTCCAGCACCCAAGCGCGAGCCGTAACGGGAGCTTTCTCGCTATCTTCATAAACATGATATTCGGAAAAGCCGGTCAAAAGCGAAACCTTATGCAAATCGAGCCAATCTTGCAAGAAAGTATAATTATGCCCCTGATTAAGCGAAATAGACACGCTCGGGATGGCAGTTTCGCTCCAAATGCACAAATCTAAATCGGGATGCGCTTTCACAAGCGAATCTTGCAAGGCTTGGTGAAGCTCGATTTGCTTGAAGCCATCACTCGCCCATTTTTGCCAAGGGTCGATGTTGGGCTGAATTACGCCAACGTTCAGCGTTTTATTTTCCTTTAACAGTTTCGTATGGTCAAATTCTTGTATTTTGAAATATCCATACAAAACTGGCAAAATAATAATCAACAGCAGCGCTATACTGAAACGAATATTTTTTTTCAAAAAGAAATTGACAAAATTTAATTTTTCCGAATAAATATTATTATTTTGTATCATTTTATAAATAACAACATTGGTAAGAACAATCAAAAAAGAGCCACCCCAAACGCCGGTAATATCAATAAATTGCGTCCAGTAATGATTGTATATTTGCGTTGTGCCAATAGTAAGCCAAGGGAAGGAAACCTCTCCCAAGCTATGCAGCCATTCGAAAGTTACCCAGAAAAAAGGAAAACCGGCTAATGCGTAATTTTTGCCCAAATGTTTTTTTATAAAAAAATACGCTACGAAAGGAAGCATAAAAACAAATGGATGAGCCAGCCAAACGACTATTCCGC
>JBBRJR010000320.1:0-1872 GCA_038218865.1 Kapaibacterium sp. (SeqCode)
ATTATCAGTTTTTGATGAATAATTTTGAACTAAAATTTCCCCAGAAATATCATTCATGCTTGCTAAAAATACAATATCGACAGAAGTTAATTCAAATAGGTTTTCTGCTAATTGCGAAACAAAGTCTTTGTAGCTTAATAATCCGATTTTTTCTGAAAACTTGTTGATGTTTCTATACGCAATTGCATGCGTGGTATTATTTTGAGAGTTGTGCAGTAAATCGTTAGACCTAAAGCTTGAAGAAAGCTTATCATTATGATTGTTTGCGGTAGGCACAGCATTAACTTTTATGGCGAGAAAATTATTTAAAATTGGGTCGTCTTGGTTGATATCATTGTTTTCGGAGATAGGAGGTTCCATAAAAATCCTTTTATTCCTTATTGTATAACAAAGGCAAATTCATTTTATTGAAAGAAAAGACAGCTTTATATTTTATTTTATTTTTGTTGCTATTTATAATGTTTAATATATAAAAAACTACAAAAATAAACAAGGGAAATAATTAATTATTTCAATTTTTATCGTCATAAATAATTTTATAAATAATCATATTAAATTAGACTATGACATTAATGTAATATTGTTGAAATAATAATAGCAAATTTATGGCTGTTTCAGCTGTTTTTTTATAAAAGAAAATAAAAATTACTAATTTCTATTTTCATTCGTCCAATAAAAACACATAATTAAATGAATGAGGTCAATATGTTGAAATTAACTTACGTAAGCCATTCTACATTTATCTTGGATGACGGCACACATCGGATTATCATCGACCCCTTTTTTACTGGCAACCCGACTGCGACTATGTCTCTGGATAACATTAACCCAGACTTTATTGTCTTAACTCACGCTCACGGCGACCATTTAGGCGACGCAATAAACATAGCTAAAAAAGTCGGCTCGACTATTATCGCTGTGAACGAACTTGCTAATTTTGTTGCCGCCAATGGCTGTTCGGCACATAATATGCACATAGGCGGCTCCTATAAGTTTCCATTTGGTAGATTAAAATATACTATAGCTCACCACGGCTCCTCTACACACGACGGGCAATACATGGGCGAGCCAGCTGGAGTTGTTATCTCGATTGGTGGAAAAACCATTTACCACACTGGCGACACCGGCATTTTTCTCGATATGAAATTAATCGGCGAGCTGAACGCAATCGATATAATGATGGCGCCAATCGGCGACAATTTCACAATGGGGATAGACGACGCCGTCAAAGCTACGAAATTCGTCGATCCAAGGCTTGTAATACCTATGCACTACAATACTTTCCCGCTTATCAAAGCTGACCCACAAGTCTTCAAGCGCAAGGTCGAATCCTTAGGGAAAAAGGCAATTGTTATGGAATACGGCGAAACTATAGATTTTGATTGATTTTAAATTTTAACTTAAAAAGTAGGAGCAATTATGCAACTTGAAGCAATTCAAAAAGCACTCAAAGAAGCCGGCTTAGACGGTTGGCTTTTTTATGATTTTCATAATCGTGACGGGATAGCTGCACGAATTTTAAAAATTGATACCAAACGATTTACCTCACGCCGTTGGTTTTATTTTATCCCAGCCGAAGGCACGCCTCAAAAACTTGTCCACAGTATCGAAACTTATAAATTAGCGCATTTACCTGGAGATGAACACGTTTATCTGCCTTGGCAAGAGCAACATGAGAAGCTGAAAAATATGCTCGACGATGCCAAAATAGTAGCTATGCAATACTCGCCGATGAACGCTATACCTTACGTTTCAATAGTCGATGGCGGTACTATCGAACTAGTTCGCAGCTTTGGCGTAGAAATAGCGTCCAGTGCTGACTTAGTTTCTATATTCGAATCTCATTTGAATATGGATGACTTTTTAAGTCAT
>JBBRJR010000321.1:0-1819 GCA_038218865.1 Kapaibacterium sp. (SeqCode)
CTGCGTTTATTTTTGATAGAATGAAAGGAAAGGACAGGGACCGGAAAATAATTATCGTCGGTACAGGCGAAACTGCCAAAATGCTTAACCAAGCTATACTTGAAAAAGAAAATACAAATATGGTAGTATTAGGCTTCGTAGCCGCAAATATTGAAAATGTTGATAGCGTTGGAAATGAAAAGATTGGAAGCAATATCAATGATAAGTCAATGAAAATCTTAGGCGAAATTTCTTTTTTAAATAAAATAATCCAGCAATACAAGCCAAGCGAAGTTGTTTTGTCGTTCGACATAGCGCCCTCACAGCTTATGGATTTACTACTCGACAACGCTAACGCAAAAATCCGTTTTCACAAAGTAAAAGAGTACGATGAATTAGTTGCTGCGCAAGTAATAAACGACATTTCTGGCGCCGAGCCGACTGTACCACGTTACAATTTATCAAAATTTAGAGCTAAAGCTATAAAAAAAACCGAGGACTTCGTGGGTTCTACTTTGGCACTTACAGTTGGGCTACCTTTAATCTTGCTATTTGCAAAAAATAAAAAAATGATCATAAAAGAGTTTCTTCAAGTTTGGCTTGGCAAAAAATCAATTATCGGACTGGTGGGCAGTCCGACCAATGAAGCTTTGCGCCTCGCAAAAAAAGGAATCATCGGGCTCTCGGGCAGCCGCGACCAAAAGAATTTGTCCGATGACGCCACCAACAAACTGAATGAGTATTACGTTCGTCATTATTCATTATCTTTAGATTTTGATATATGTATCAAATATATAATAAGGAACAAATAATGACAAATAAACCTATACTCGAATTTGAATTGCCGCTCGTGCAATTGGAAGAAAAGATAGAAGAAATGCGGGAATTGGGCAAATCAATTGACCTGCGGAAAGAAATAGCCGAGCTTGAAAAACGAGTCGAAACGCTTCGCAAAGATATATATAAAAATTTGACACGCTGGCAGCGAGTGCAAATCGCACGGCATCCTCAGCGCCCGCTTTCGCTTGATTATTTTACAAATTTATTTACAGATTTCACAGAGCTGCACGGCGACAGGCATTTTGGCGACGACCATGCAATAGTCGGCGGATTTGCTCGGCTGGATGAGCAATCCGTAATGATAGTCGGTCATCAAAAGGGACGCGACACAAAAAGCAATCTCTTCCGCAATTTCGGCATGTCCAATCCCGAAGGATACCGCAAAGCTTTGCGTCTGTTCAAATTAGCTGAAAAATTCAACAAACCTATCATTACTTTTCTCGATACTCCTGGCGCTTACCCAGGCTTGGAAGCCGAAGAGCGCGGACAAGCCGAAGCTATAGCTCGCAATTTATACGAGATGAGCAGCCTAAAAGTGCCGATAATAGTTGTAATCATTGGCGAGGGAGCAAGCGGCGGAGCTATTGGTTTGGGCGTGGGCGACCGGATACTGATGCTTGAGAATGCTTGGTATTCAGTAATTTCGCCCGAGTCTTGCTCGAGCATACTTTGGAGAAGCTGGGACTATAAAGAACAAGCAGCCGAAGCACTTAAATTAACCGCTCAAGATTTAAAGGAAATTTCCGTTATCGATTCGATAATAAAAGAACCTCTCGGCGGAGCACATCACGACCACAAAGCAATTTTTGATACTTTAAAAGTAACACTTACCGCCGAACTCAAAGATTTGATGAAAGAAAAGCCTGAAAAACTGGTAAAAAAACGTCGCGAAAAATTTTATAAACTTGGCTCGTGGGCGGAAGCATGATTGAAGTAGTAACAATAGATTTTTGGAACACACTCTTTGATTCCTCACAAGGCATAGTCCGCAACGATTATC
>JBBRJR010000322.1:0-1819 GCA_038218865.1 Kapaibacterium sp. (SeqCode)
GTAATGTAGTTCAAAGTTTGCCAATCGACGCCATAAACGTATTTGTTGTTGCGTGTTGCGTAAAAAGAAAACTTCCTGAAAAGGTTAGAATCAGGCGTGTCCTTCGACAAGACGCCCCAAGGATAAATCAGCAAATCCCCAAAAGTATGATAATTTACAGCTATCTTGAAATTACTTTTTTCGCAAAGATTTTTAATAGCTACGTTCTCTGCTTCAGAAAAAGGAGCCGAGCCACGATACGTGCTGGCTTTCGGATCTTTGGAGCTTCCACCAGCAGCATTGTCCCAAAATTCGATTGGTCCATAATTGCGGTTTAGATCAACGCCAAAAGTAGTATCACTTGTAGCGCTGCGGTTTTTGCGCCACATCCCGCCACCAGCTGGATAATTACTGCAATTATACGCATAGCCATCGGGATTAACGACTGGCACGACGGCAAATAATCTACTATGCATAAGATAGACTGCTTCAGCATCATTTTGGTCGAAAGATGAAAGAATGTGTTTGGCGAAATATAGCAAAGCCATAGCGCCGGCGGGCTCATTGGCATGGTGAAGGGAAGTAAATAGCACTTCGGGTTGGGATTGCGGCGAAGCAACTGAATAAAGCCCAAAGCGATAAACATAAATTGGGCGTCCCTCGTAAGTCTTGCCCAAAGTATCGCGGGAAACGAAAGTAGGATATTTCTGCACAAGCGAATCGTACTCTGCGAGAAGTTCTTCGAGATTGAAAAAGCCGCCCATCGAGCCGTATTTGAAGTCTTGTGATAATATTTTTTCTTTTTGCTTCGCAAAATAATTCTGGTTACGTAAAGAAATATATTCGGAGTAATCTTCTATTTCTACATTATATTTTATATTATCAAAAATAAGTGCCGACAGAACAAATTCATCAGCCAGAAAAGAAACTCGCTCGCTGGATTTTATTACTCCTTTCGGAGCAATGCCGTATTTTTCCAAAAACAATTGCGGCTGGTAGTCTGCTGTTGCAATATCAATCATTTTATATATTTCAGCATTCACCCCGAATGCAGAAAGGGCTAAAAGAAGTAAGCAATAATACAAATATTTCATATAATAACCAACAAAAGATGTAAAAGTATAGCAGCAAATATAATTAAATTAATCGTAGGATAAAAGAAAATATAAATAAACGATTTATTTTAATTATTGCTTACATATCATAACGAAATATTCCATTACTAAACTATTTGAAAATCTCGCAAAAAATCCTTAAATTGTAAGCTACTTAAAAGACTAATAAGAATTTAATAATATAAAAGTTTAAGGATTACTTTAATAAAATGAAACAGACAAATTATTTCGTACCTACGCTGAAAGAGCAATCTTCTGAGGCACAGATACCTTCACATCAACTAATGCTTCGCTCAGGACTGGTGCGACAGCTCGCATCCGGTATATTTTCCTTTCTGCCATTGGGCTTCAAAGTTATGCAAAAAGCTATGAACGTACTGCGTGAGGAAATGAACGCTATCGGTGGACAAGAATTTTTGCTGCCGGCGCTAAATCCAATAGAAATATGGGAACAAACCGGACGCGTCGAAGCGATGGGCGATGTTTTGTTCCACATTAAAAATCGCGAAGGGCTCGTTTTAGCTCCAACGCACGAAGAGATAATCACTTTCCACGCAAGGCAACACATCAAGTCTTATCGCGATATGCCACAAATTTGGTATCAGATCCAAACCAAATTCCGCAACGAAGCTAGACCTAAATCCGGTGTTTTGCGCGGGCGACAATTCATTATGAAAGACTCTTACTCGCTCGACTCCACGCTCGAAGGCTTGGACGCCGCTTAT
>JBBRJR010000323.1:0-1810 GCA_038218865.1 Kapaibacterium sp. (SeqCode)
CAATATCTCTACAAATTTGCTCCGCTCACAATGGCAGGATTGCAAACGAATAAATGAGACACTCTCCAAATCAAAATCATATTTTGCCAGTGCTTCTATGCCATTGGTCAAATTTATGAAATGCTTTGTTTTTTGATTTGCCAGATGATTTGTTTGTTGATTAGTCATTTGCGATAAATCTTTTGGAATGAAATAAAGTGGAATCAATCCTTTCGTGCAATGGGATTTATTTCTTTAAATTTTTCTAAATGATTATTATAATTTGAAATAATCATTTTAGGATTTATTTTCAGAGAAGGCGTGCCTTTGTAAATATTCTCTATTGCCGAATCCTTGTAAAAATATGTCTTTTGGTGGTGTATCTCATCGCCGCTCTTCATGCTTTTCCCGAATGATTCAAAAAGCCTTAGCCCGCGATTTGCATCTAAAAAATAATATGCTTCGTAAAAGACGCTGTCGTTGCCAGTTTGCTCGCCGAAAGTCAATAATTTTTTGTCCGCGAGATAAGCATAATCAAATGTGTAATCCGTTCCATTGTCTTCCGAAAAGATTAATAATTCTTCCAGATTATTGGATTGAGATTCAGCATTTTCCTTTAAACTATCTGCAAAATGCATTAAATCGGATTTCTTTGGCGTTTTTTGAGTTGCCTCTTCCCTACTGCCTTTATTGCAAGCAGATAAGCTGAATACTAACGCAATTACCGTAAATATATATAAAATAGTTTTCATAGTTAACACTTAAATAAACAACAAACTTACACCACCAACGGCGACAACTGCCCCCAGCACTGCCCTGAGCGATAATTTTTCTTTATAAACTAACATAGTCATAGGCAAAATCAAAATCGGCACAGTTGATAGTAGTGTGGACGCAATACCAATCTTCGTATTTGATATAGCCACAAAGCTAAGCGTTATGCCGAGATAGGGCCCTATAATCGAGCCAACACCCACCATTTGCAAGGATTTGAAATCTTTCATATATAATTTTATCGGGTTTTTGTAGCGTCTAAATATCAGAGCTACTGGCAACATAAGTATCACCGAAGCACTTATCCGATAGAAAGTAGCAGTAAAGCTGTGCATTTCACTTTCCATTAACGCATACTTAGCGAGTATAAGTCCTGTCGCCTGCCCTACAGCCGACAAAAATGCAAAGAACAAGCCCATTGGGGTAACTTTAAATTGAGCAAGAGCATTTTTCGGCTTTTCAATCACGACGGCGGCTATTCCAGTCAATGTAAGCAAAATTCCTAATATGCTAAGGTAAGACAAAATTTCGTCAAAAAGAAAATATGCAAGCAGCGCTGCAATTGCGGGATTAATCGAAAATATCAGCAGACTTATCCGCGGGCCCATATCTTTAAAGGCGCGAAATAAAAAAGAATCGCCGATGATTAAACCGACTATCCCGCTTAGCGTTAAGTAGACTATTTGATTGAGTGATACATCAAAGGAAATATTGAACAAAAGCATTGTTGGAATTATCAATATAGCAGCCAGAGATAATCTATCAATGTTCAATTGAATACTGCCGATTTTAATAGCCGCTGCGGTAAATAAAAAAGAGCCTGCCGCCCAGAGAAATGCTGCCACCAGAGCGGACAATTCGCCTACTAACATTTAATATCCTTAATTTTTATTAGCCTTAACTTTTCTAATATTTACAAAATTACACTTTTTTTTGATTTTAACCATTGAACTTTTTCCTGTGTATCAAAAAAGATATAATAATAAACTTGCTAATTAAATCTTTTTTTATTATTTTTGATTAATGTTCAATTTAGTTGTTTCATTATTATTTCTCA
>JBBRJR010000324.1:0-1751 GCA_038218865.1 Kapaibacterium sp. (SeqCode)
GGCTGAAAAGTGTTTATCGCAAAAGTAGTAGATTCAAATTCTCCCACCATACTCATTCCTTTATTTAGGTTCTATCTTTTTGCAAAAATACAAATTTAGATTTAAAAATTATAAAGAAAATTTCAATTATTTTAAAAATAAATAAACTTATAAAAAGAGACAGCGCGAAGCTGAGCAAATTTATTTTTAAATATAACACAATTAGTGCCACGAATATCAGTATCATCGCAAGTCTTACTAGAAGTGACATAACTAATGTCGTATAGAACGAATTCCATTCTTTCTTTATTGCTTTTATAATTAATAAAATTGCAACAAAAAAATCAAGAGCCGGCAAAAGTATTCCTAACATTATGGAAAACATCGAAAATCGCCTCCCGATTTAAAAATTTGCAGCCTGTTATTCATTTTATCACCTTAGACGATTTTTTTTTATTTATAGTATTTCAATATTTTCAATAATTTTTTTTCTGAACCATTGTAACATTTTTGGGATGAGTGCGTATTTAATTTAAATCATGTGTATTATACTACAAAGGACTTTTAATGAAAAAAACTTTTATCACATTAAGCGCAATTGCTTTGATATTACTTTCAGCTTTACCTGCGTTTGCTCAAAAGGGATACTCCGAAGAAGACGCTCTAATAGAAGCATTGAAAAATAAACCGCTTCATGGTATGTTTGGTATGAGCTTTATTAATTCAGTTCCGCAAAATGAATTTTTTAAGAACGTCGGCAAAGCCGGTCCGGGCGTGTCAATCATGGGCGGCTACACTTTTTCACCTGTACCGATTACAATAGGCTTGCAAACAGATTTGCTTTTTTATGGCGGTGATGAAAGAGTTTTTAATTATTACAATTCAGGCGGCTGGATTTATGCGCGAGACACTATTAGTTATAACAATTTCTTAATTCCGGTTACGGCGTCAATTATGATTCGCCCTGATATTGAAAATCTAATCTTCCCTTACTTCGAGCTTTTCGGTGGCTTTACAATGATAAGTGCTTCGGCAGATTTCAAAGGCAACTACGGCTCTGATGATTCCAAAGATGAATTCGACGCAGCGTGGAATTACGGCGTGGGCGCCGGTACGATGTTTAAATTAGTCGATTTCATCACATTGCCAGAGTTCAAAACACGGCTATTGCTCGACATTAAAGCAAGATATATGTTCGGTACACAAACAAATTACTATATTATCGAACGAATTAACAGCGATTCCTCGCCCGAGTTCAAAAAAAATAATTCGACAACCGACATGGTTACTTTCCAAGTTGGCTTCGTATTTGAATTTTAAGAGTTTTAAAAATATATATTATTAATTAGGAGAATTAGATATGAAAAGCATTAAATTTTTTATAATAGCACTAACAATCAGCGTGATGGCTATTGGATTAGAATCTTGTACATCAGTTAGCGGAGGGTCTCACAGTAGCAAATCAGGCAGCCAAGACAATGATATAACTATTGGCAAAGTTCAAAAAGAAATACGTAAAGGCATGAGCGGAGCAGAAGTTTTAGAAGTTTTGGGCTCGCCGAACATTGTAACTAAAGATGCCAACGGCATGGAGACTTGGGCGTATGACCGCATAGCCACAGAAGCAAACTACTCCGAAAGCTCCAATGTACTTTTCCTGGTACTCTATGCACAAGGCTCAACTTCCTCGAATCAAAATGTTTCGCAAAAGACATTAACAGTGATTATAAAACTGAACGATGACGGGAAAGTAGATTCCTTTTCCTATCACT
>JBBRJR010000325.1:0-1737 GCA_038218865.1 Kapaibacterium sp. (SeqCode)
CATAAAAGTCAGGGATTGACCTTTGATAAAGCTGTAATCGATGCTCATTCTGCTTTTGCGTTTGGACAGGTTTATGTGGCGCTTAGTCGTTGTCGTTCGCTTGAAGGCTTAATCCTGAGTTCTCCTATCCATAGAACCAGCATAAAAAACGACAAAGATATTTCTACTTTCACCAGCGAAATAAGTAAAAACGAACCTTCTGTTCAACAATTGGAAGATGCCCGATTGGGTTTTCAAAAGCAGTTGTTCGAAGAAGTGTTTAATTATTCATCAACAAGTAAAAAGCTATATTGGATTCGTAAGTTGGCAAATGAAAATGAAGGCAGTTTTAGTAAAGAACTTCTACCAGCTATAAATAATTTAATTGATATTGCGAATAAGGAACTTGTTGCTATTGCAGAAAAATTTATGTTTCAGTTGAAAGGCCTGATTGATACCGAGGGACTGGCTGGTGAGAATGAAATTGTTAATGATCGCCTTAAAAAAGCAAGCACGTATTTTATTGCAAAAACAGAAACGGTGCTGATGAGTGGAATTCGGAGCTTGCCTTTGGATGTAGATAATAAAGTCTTAAAAAAAACCATAGTGGAAGTTGAATCTGCATTAATCGAAGATCTTGATATTAAGTTAGTTTGCCTGAAGTCCTGTCTGTCTGGGTTTAATCTCCATACGTTTTTAAGGGAAAGAGCCAAGGCTTCTGTTGATCTAAGTTCGACAAAAGGCAGCAAATCAAAGTTGGAAGAGAGGCAGCGTAAGGATCTTATACACCCCGATTTATACAAAACTATTAAGCTATGGCGAGAGAAGAAGGCAAAAGAATTGAAGCTGGATATCTCTAGGGTGATAAGACAGCCTATTATGGAAGAAATTTCCAATCAGCTTCCCCGTACGGTAAAAGAAATGACTGATATCAAAGGGTTTGGAGCACAAAAACGCAAGTTATATGCGTCAGAGCTTTTGAATATAGTTTATGATTATCTGAAAGAAAATGGCATTGATTTGCCAGAAGAGCCCGCTTCCGGAACCCGGTATAGAGGCGATGTCAAAGTAAAAACAGATCAGTTGAGTTATGATATGTTTATTTCCGGGCTTAATGTTCAGCAAATAGCCGAAGAAAGAGGTCTTAATTTATCGACCATCGAAGGGCATTTAACTCGATACGTAGCCGAGGGACTGATAGATGTAGAAAAGCTGGTGGATGTGAAAAAGATTGTCGTCATTTCGGAACATTTGAAAAAGACCAAAGATTATGGTATTAGTACGATTCGTCATGCTTTAGGCGAGAAATATAGCTATACCGAAATTCGTATGGTATTAGCTCATATAAGGTTTGATCGGAGTAGAAATTAAAATTGGGCATGAATATAAAATACGCAAAAAATTTGAACTATAGTATATTCATCGTCAGTATTAATCAACTTTTTTAATTTCTTTAAATTTGGATTTAACATAACTTAATTTATCTCAAAAATTATGACAAAATAATTTGAATTAAAATCTCTTAAAGTTGCCGAATAAGCTTGGAATTTGCTAATTTTGGAAAAAAAAGATGTTTAAGGGACTCAAGTATCGGCGTATTGTTAAACAAATTGAAAGCTTATTAACTGATGATGATCCTCAGAGTATTAGATTTGCAACTATTTCAACAATTTTACATCAGGGAATGAAGGGGTTTTTTTGGACTGGTTTTTATTTTTTGGAAAACGATGAATTGATCTTAGGCACATATCATGGAAC
>JBBRJR010000326.1:0-1693 GCA_038218865.1 Kapaibacterium sp. (SeqCode)
TTATCTCATGCTCGGATTCTAAACCGCTGATGAGCGATACTACCGAATCAGGGAAGAACTTTTATGAGTTCCTTTCGAGTATAGAATTACCTGAAAAGCTAAGTCTTTTTGGCGAAGACCTTCCTATCGAAGATGAAGAAATCCGCGAGCGTGCTGAGCGTGAGTTTTATATGTTGCTTCAGCAGCCGGGCCAAATCATTCTTTACATCAAGCGGTCTGGAAGATTTTTCCCAATGTTCAAAAGCATAATTAAAGAGCATGGAATGCCAGAAGATTTAGTCTATTTATCTGTGGCAGAAAGTGCCTTATATCAAGCTAAATCAAGTGTAGGCGCAATAGGTCTTTGGCAATTTATGCCCGAAACAGCAAAAATAATGGGCTTGCAAGTTGATGAATTTGTTGACGAAAGGCGTAATCCCCAGAAATCAACGCATGCCGCTATGAAATACCTCAAGCAGGGCTATAATAAGCATAAATCATGGGTTCTTACTGCAGCAGGATATAATATGGGTCATACAGGATTAGCTGACAATTTGAATTTCCAAAGCGTAGAAAATTATTTCGAACTTCATTTAAACGAAGAAACTTCGAGGTATATTTTCCGTATCGCCATAATTAAGCATTTGATGGAAAATGCTGATAAATACGGATTCATCGTTCCTGAAGAAAAAAAATATAAAGAAGAAAAATATCAGATTGTCAATATTAAAAATGCAATTTCTGATTTGTCTGCTTGGGCAAAGGCAAATGGCACTACTTACAAGCATGTAAAGAGATTAAATCCTTGGATCTTGCAACGCAGCTTACCAGCTCCACCTAAGGGCACATTGTACGAAATTGCTATACCGGAATAATCCCGATGGAAAATGAAATAATCAACAAGCTAATCAGCAATTCTATAAGTTTTTACACCGAAGACTGCATTAGTTTTTGTTCAAAACTTGCTTTAGAAATTGCGAATCTCAAGTTTGATGAGGAATCTATTGCCACAGCCTATTTTATACGTGCAAATACAAAAGATAATGCTACACGCCAATTGTTGTTGAAATCTTATGGCGAATCTATAATTAGCAATATTGAGCTTTTGCAAAGAATGGGCAGCATAGCATTCCCCGAAACAGAGAAAAACATTTCAAGTCTGAGAAAGCTTTTTATTGAATTGACTGATGATGTAAGAATAATTTTCATTAAACTCGCCGAGCGCTTGGTTAATCTTACTGATGCCGACCAAAAGCAAAGCGATGATATTGAAAGATTATCCGAAGAAGCACTCTACTTTTATTCACCGATAGCTCAGCAGTTAGGTATCCGAAAATTCTATACGGAATTAGAGGACATCGCGTTCAAAAATCTCTATAGAGAAGATTTTCTGTATTTAGAAAAAATGATCGAATCACGCAGAAATATTTTTACTACAAAATTGAACTCAATGAAACTCGACCTTCAGAAGCTGCTTAATAAGAATAAAATTGAAGTGCGATTTCAGGCTCGAGTGAAGCGACCTTACAGTATATACCGCAAATTAAAGAAACAAAAAATTCCTTTGGATAAAATATATGATTTGCTTGCACTAAGGGTAATTACCAATAACCGAGAAAATTGCTATATGATACTCGGTGCTGTTCATAATAATTGGATTCCACTCGAAGGAAGATTTCGCGATTGGATAACTTTCCCGAAAGCAAATGGATAC
>JBBRJR010000327.1:0-1683 GCA_038218865.1 Kapaibacterium sp. (SeqCode)
TTTTGGTTTTGGTTTTTTCTTACAAGCTTCTGTTTCTTGTAATAAAAATAAAGAAATTAGTGTGAAAATATAACGAAAAATAACAATTTTAACTTCATTAAAAAATCCTTTTTCAAATTAATTGATTATCTGTTTATAGACGAAGGTACCGTAACCTCCGAATTTAAAAGCAAGATTGTCGCCAAATTCAATAGCGGCAGGTAAATATAGAGTTTTAACTTTTCCAATTTCGTCATTAAAGTATTGGATAATATTCAAATCAGCACGCAAAACTCCAAATATCCCTGAACCAGAACCATAGAATACATTTCCATTATACATAACGTTATATTTGTAGGCTGTGCATTTGTATGTTTTGTTGTTTACTTGACACTGCACGTTAGTATCGATTAAAGTGGCGGTCATTCTTAGTTTTCCGGTGGTTAATAGATAATCATCATCAATGCCGAAATTAATTACATCTTCGTCAAATATAACCCAACTATCCTTCTCTTTATCCACAAACCTCAACCATTTTGTTTTAGGGACAAAAGGTAATCGATATCCTAAATTGTCATAGTATTCATTAACAATTGTTTCTATAAACGTCCTATGCAAGTACAAAACATTATTATCAAGCGAAAATATCTCTACGTACTTTTTGCCTTCTTCGGCATAATTTTGGTAGTAAAAGAATGCGTTTTTACCGTCAATTATTTCTTGCTTATCGCAAACTAAAGAATCTACATCCCAAAATGAACCTTCTTGATTTCCTTGATCATCAATATCAGCAATATAAAAATTAATCTTATTTCCGATCGCCAACGGGAATTTAAGAGTTTCTGTCTTTGAAGGATTAGTATTGTTTTCGGAGCATCCAATAAAAAACAAGGTTGCAAAAAAAGAAATAGCAAGTATTTGTAATTTTACAGTTTTGGAATACACTTTAAACCTCGTAATTAAATATAATGGTTAAATTAGTTTAAACGACATAGATATTCCTTTGAAATCTAAACAATTTTGTGTAACTTTGTTTGCTAACGTGGTTACACATTGTTGTTTTGATTTCAAAACCAAAATAGCTTTGGGAATTACTTTAAGGTCAGGGTCCTCGGGTTCTGACCTTTTATTTTGCAATCATATATTTGCATCTCCTATATTTTAATCTGTGATAAGTTTATTTGTTTTTTCTAATAGCAAAAATATATTATTTTTTCCATTCTTCCAAAACATTTTTTTTCAAAAAAATATTTAAAATTAGCATATATATAACGACTTACGGCGTTTTTATGAGAAAAGATTAATGTAATGTTCCCAGTTTCCAGTAAAAAGCAACACATCCGATGACTGCGAGTCATCGGATGTGTAAAGAAAAAAGTGGATAGCTTCTTGTTATAGACTTTCAACTCCTTCGGAGTTGGGGGAATGGAATTCAAGAATTACCCTGTCAAATAAAGGCGAACAGCCGTTCGAACCTACGACACAGGACAAAATGTTATCAGCTTTCTTAATCATTATTAATCAAATATGTTAGCATAATCAGCGGCTTAAGAAATTGCCTTTACCGAAAACTGATAACTGACAACCTTTATTTTATATCAAATCAGTTTTCACTCTTTTGATGTTTGCGCCTAACAATTCGAGCTTTTTCTCGAAATCTTCGTAGCCGCGATCGATGTGATATATTCTCAAAACTTCAGTAGT
>JBBRJR010000328.1:0-1575 GCA_038218865.1 Kapaibacterium sp. (SeqCode)
AGAGGATTTTATAATAAGTATCTTTTGGTCTCTAATTTCCCGCTTCGCCGCATAAATGAAATACTTCAAGACGACCACAATTCGTGGTTTGATGACGTGCGAACTTCTCAAAAAGAAATGCGGGATTTCATTGTAATTAAAAGCTTTAAAGAAGCTATTTCTCATTTAAAAAAGATGTTTGGAAACGATAACATATACCAATGGAAATGGGGAGATATTCATAAATTAACATTAGAGCATCCGTTTAGCAAAAACGATTTTATAAAACCAACCGTTACGGTAGGTCCATTACGCCTTGGCGGCAATAGTACTACTATCAATAATACAGAATACAGACTCTCGCGTTCGTTCGACATAGTAGTCGGAGCCTCAATGAGATTTATCGCCGACATGAGCGAGGATAACGTATATATAAGTCTGCCGGGCGGAATTTCGGGCGATCCGCTTAGCCCGAATTATTCAAATTTAGTCCAAATTTGGCTTAACGGAGGCTACCTCAAAATACCATTTGCCAAAAAGCCCGCCGGCAATTTTAAATTGATGATTGAGCTTGCTCCAAAAATATAAAAGCCTGCTCGTGGGTTTATCCGTCGGTAATTTAAATTATTTTTATTTTTCAGTCGTTATAATAATGATATATTAAGTATTGTGGTATTTGTATGACAAGTAATTATCCATATTTTGTGGAAGAAAAAAAATATTGCGCTATTTGTGAAAATGAAGTTCCGAGCTTTTTGCCGTGGCAAGATAGCAAATCTAGCGAATTTCTTCGCCAATTCGAGATTGTCGGCAGCGATGCCCAAAATTTTTCATGCCCCGTTTGTATGTGCCATGATAGAGAAAGACATTTGTATCTTTACATGAAAACACTGGGCTTGCTCGAAGGATTAAAAGGCAAAAAAGTACTCGCAATAGCTCCCGAAATGAATTTCCTGAAAAAAATATTTCGTCCCGATATTAATTTCATCTGTGGCGATTTGCACCCCGAGCTGTATGCAAATCATTTTAGTCCAGTTCTTAAAATTGATTTGCAAAAGCTTGAATTCCGCGATAATGAAATAGATGTTGTATTTGCCAATCATGTCTTGGAACATATAAAGCATTATAAAGTCGCCCTCAACGAAATTTACAGAGTGCTTAAACCCGGTGGCTACGCTGTTTTGCAAACGCCTTTTTCGCCTGTTTTGTCTGATCATTTTGAAGATGATATGATTGACAGCGATGAATTGCGAATAAAATTCTACGGGCAAAATGACCACGAACGAATCTTTGGCATGAGATTATTTGACGACATTTCAGCAGCCGGTCTTCAATTGTCAATCTATCGCCACGACGAAGCACTCGCTGATTTTGACTCGCAAGTGTATGGCGTCAATAAACGAGAAAGTTTAATTTTGGCAAGGAAAATGTAGTTTTTTTTTATAATTAGATGTTAGCAAACTGTTGATTAAGTACAATTTAGTTGTGGCTGTATCATAAGATAAATTTTTAGGTTTTATACATAACATTTTTGTTAAATGAACAATAAAACTGCAAAAATAATATGAACACCCCCTAGCCCCCTCTTAAAAGAGG
>JBBRJR010000329.1:0-1545 GCA_038218865.1 Kapaibacterium sp. (SeqCode)
GAAAATCGATATTATCGGTTCGGGTTTTGATAGTGCCATATCAATCATCAACGCTATTAAGCCCTACTCCCAAAATAGCGATAGCGTAAATTAAATAAAAGTACTTTGGAAAATTAAAAATAAAATGTAAATTGTAATTGACAAAAGCTGATATTTCGATAATTGCATTAAGAATATAGCTTTTGGGTTCAGGTTCTAATTGTTTTAGCTTTTAAAATATTTGTAAGCGTAGTCTTACTCAAGTTCTTCTGGTAAATCAACCAATTTTATTATTCTGAACGGCAGTAAAGGCACGCCCCGAATGGGGCGTTTTCCTTTTTGTCTTCTCGAAAGGTATTTGGTCGTACCTCAATCAAGGGCAATTTGTGAAAATGCCCTTTTTTTATATATTTTTGGAGAGATTTTAGATGAAGAAGAAAGTTGTTTTACTAAGTATTATTGCTGCCGTTATAGTCATTGCCGGCTGTATAGGCTATTATTTTTATGACCAAAAAAGAATTGCCGATCAATTCTATGAAACTATGAAAGATGATTTTGACAGCGAGCTTAGAGTTGAAATTCGTAAGAAAATAATTGAAAAATCGCCAAACTCGAAATTTGGTCTCTACTGTGCATCTTGGTTGGAGAGAGTCAATGATAGCCCTGAAAAAGCACTAAACAAAGCAAACGAACTTGTGAAAAATTATCCTGATTGGGAATATTCTTACCTTAGCCGCGGTCGTGCATTTTATGATAAAGAACACTATGAAAAATCAATAAAGGATTTTGACAAAGCACTTACAATAAAAAAAGATTTTAAAAACGCACTATTATACATAGCCGACGACTAACAAACTTTTCTGCCCCCCTTGCCCACCAGCTCGGGGGCTTTGCTCGCGTATCGAAACCAACGAATTTTGACGAACACGCACCTTATCGGGGCAGCCTCTACGGTAATAAAAACTTCTTTTTGTCAAAATTTATTTAATAATTCCATCTATATTATCCAAAAAGTACTGCTGGGCGGAAAATGGCGGAGCGCCTTCCGGTTTAAGTTTTGTATAAGTGCCATCGGATTCTAATCGCCAAGCTTTGGTATTGTCCTTCCAATAAATGTCGAGCAGGGATAATATCCTATTTTTTAGTTCTTTGTCGTAAATGGGGAACATCAGCTCGACGCGGCGCTGGAGATTGCGCGTCATCCAATCGGCGCTGGATAAATATACGTCGTCCAAACCCTGATTTTTAAAATAAAAAATGCGGCTGTGTTCTAAAAAGCGTCCGATAATGCTGCGTACTTCTATATTTTCGCTTAAACCTTCTATTCCGGGCTTTAAGCAACAAATACCGCGGCAGATAAGGCGTATCTCTACGCCTTTGCGAGAGGCTTTGTAAAGTTCGGCAATAACTTCTTTTTGCGCTATGGAATTAAGTTTGGTTATAATCATGCCCGGATTGCTTTCAGTGTGCAAGTCTGCCTCTCGGCGAATTAATGCTATAATCTTTTCACTCAAATTAATCGGCGCGACGTGGAAGTGATCCCATTTTGTGTGGTAAGAATAGCCG